>JABIRQ010000198.1 GCA_018699755.1 Rhodospirillaceae bacterium
CGGGCTGGCCGATTTCGTGCGCGCCGCGCGGCGCGGCCCCGGCGGCCGCTCGATCCTCGCGCTGACCAGCACGGCGGCCAGGGGCAAGGCCTCCTGCATCGTGCCGCGCCTGGCCGAGGGCGCCATGGCGACAGTCAGCCGGGCCGACGCCGACTATGTCGTCACCGAACACGGCATCGCCCACTTGCGCGACCTGCCGGTGCGCCAGCGCGGCGACGCCCTGATCGAACTCGCCGCCCCGGCCTTTCGCGACGAATTACGGGCGGCATGGGGCGAGGTGATGAAGGGGCTCTAGGGCGTCCAGAAACGAAGCTCGCTTTGCGGCATGAATGCCGTGCCCTTGCGCGCGACCGGCGCCGGCCTACTCCGCCGCCTTCGTACCCTCGCCCGCCTGGGCGGCGAAGATGGAGGTGTAGCCGCCGGACCAGTCGGGCGGGATGCGGCAGGGCAAGAGCTGGAGATGGGCCTGGCGGGCCGCTTCACCGCGCACGATCTCGCCGGCATGGCTGCCCGGCAGGGGATAAGGGGTGTAGGGCATGGCGTCGGCCGCGCGGTAGGCGTTGATCAGCAGCGGCCTCCCGTCGGCCTTGCGGCTGGGCGGCGAGCCGTGGACCAGGCGGGCCGAATGGACCGTGACCGAGCCTGCCGGGCCGGTCAGATGGCGCACCGCCGAGAGGTCGAGCCCGGCGACGGCGGCTCCGTCCAGATGGCCCGTCCAGGCACCGTCCGCGCCGTAGTGATCGTAGAGCGGACCCTTGTGACTGCCCGGCAGGACGGCGAGCGGGCCGTCGCCCTCCTCCACGTCTTGGAGATAGATGCCGATGGCGAGGACCGCGTCGTTGGTGTGGGGATAGAAGGGGAAGTCCTGGTGCCAGGAAACTTCGTCCCCGCCCTCGTGCCATTTGAAATTCAGCTTGGAATGATGAAAGCCGATATCGGGACCCAGCAGATCGGTGGCCAGATCGGCAATCGGCCCGATCGAGAATTCCCAATAGATTTCAGACTGATCCTCGGGTGTCTTGATGCGCCGTATGAGCGGGCGGTCGGGGCCATGGCTGGGCGAGAGATCGAAAAGGTCGTCGGATTCGGTCCAGGACCGGCTCTTTTCCACGAAGCTCGAAGTGACGGCGCGCAAGCGGTCGAGCCAGGCGGCGTCGATGAAATTCTCGACCAGGAGATAGCCCTGCTCGAAATAGCTTTCCTGCTGGGCGCGGCTCAAGACGCGGGGCGGATGGGCGAGCACGGCATCGGGGGTCATAACAAACCTCGGGGCGAACCTCTGGGCGGTCTTCGATCGAACCTGCCCGGAAAGCCTACGCCCGGATTCGGCGCGGGTCCACGCCGTGGCGGTGTTGGGCCCTACCAGGTCAGCACAGAACCGTCGTGCCGATCATCCTTCGAGACGCGCGCTAACGCGCTCCTCAGGATGAGAGATACAACAGTTTGGCCTCACCCTGAGGAGGCCCGCGTAGCAGCCGTCTCGAAGGGCATCTTTCCGCGTTCGACACGCGCCCTACAACTCCAGCCCCGCTTCCCAATAGGGCCGGGGGCCGATGACCTCGACCAGATAGTCGATGAAGGCGCGGACCCGGGGCGAAAGGTGGCGGTTGTGGGGGTAGACCGCGTAGATCGCCGTGTCCATCGCGGTCGGTGTGACCTGCCAGCCAGGGAAGGCGATGCACAGCTTGCCGGCCTGGATATCCGGCCCGACCACCCAGCTCGGCAGGATCACGACGCCCAGCCCTTCGAGGGCCGCGGCGTGGAGGGCGTCGGCGTTGTTGACGTAGAGGTTGCCCTCGACGGCCACGGCCTGATCCTCGCCGTCGGGCGCGCGCAGGCGCCAGGTGTGCTTGCCGCCCGCCTGGAACTTGTAAGCGATGCAGTTGTGGTCGCACAGGTCGCGCGGCTGCTCCGGCCGGCCATGGGCCTCGAAATAGGCCGGGCTGGCGCAGATGATGCGGCGGTTGGGCGCGAGCTTGCGGGCGATCAGGGCCGAATCGCGCAGCTCTCCGATCCGGATGGCGAGGTCCGCCCCTTCCTCCACCAGGTCGACATAGTTGTCGGTCAGGGTCAGGTCGACGGTGATCTCGGGGTAGCGGCGCAGGAATTCCGGCAGGGCCGGGGCGACATGCAGCCGCCCGAAGACGACGCCCGTGTTGAGGCGCAGGGTCCCGCGGGGCGAAGCCTCGAAGCGCGAGACGGCCTGGTTCGCCGCCTCCATATCGGCGAGCACGCGCGCCGCGCGCTCGTGATAGAGCCGCCCGGCCTCGGTCAGGGCCAAGCGCCGGGTGGTGCGGTCGAGCAGGCGCACGCCGAGCTTGTCCTCCAGGGACGAAACCCCGCGGGAGACGGACGAGGGCGCAAGGCCCAGGCGCCGCCCCGCCTCCGAGAAGCTGCCCGCATCCACCACGGCCACGAAAAGCCGCATCGCGGCGCCGGTTTCCATTGTTCTTCCTCCTCTATGTCCGGCCGTCTGTCGCGGGTTGATGCCGAGCCACCAGCCTGCCCGCCGCCTTTTTCGGATGTCGTGCGAAGTTCCATGGTTCGTGCATATTATGCAAAGAACATGAACTTTCAAATCCTATTATAAATTCAAAGAGAGGTAATTAGATTGCTGTCTCCCGCCTCTCGCGACCCCGAAGCGCCGGAGACTCCGATGATCGAGCGCCCCGACCCGAATCCCGCTTCCCTCGACCCGCTCACGATCGAGCGCCATCTGCGGGAGGCCCGCCTCCTGCGTGGCACCGCCATCCGCGGCCTGTTCGCCTCGGCGAGCGGGATCGCCATCATCGCCTGGGCCCCGACGGGCGATGCGGTCCGGGCCCGCCTCCACCGGCGGCGGCCAATCTTCGTCCCGCGCCTGGCCTGCCGATAGGCGCTTCCCCAAACGGCACGGTTTAGGACATTGTGGGATTTAGGACATTCGGGCCACGTCTGGTATTCATCCGCACTCGTTTCGGCCCGAATGCGCGAGACCCCTTTCCATGGTCGTTTCCGATATCCGCTCGGAAGCCCGTTGGCTTTCGAGCGGCTTCCTTCTGACGCTTTGCTCGAGCTTCGGCCAAACCTATTTCATCGCCCTCTTCGCCGGGCATCTGAAAGCCGACCTGGCCCTGTCGGACGGGCAGTTCGGCGGGCTCTACACGATCGGCACCCTGGGCAGCGCGGCGATGCTGATCTGGGCCGGCAAACTGGCCGACCGGTTCCCGATCCGTTGGCTCGGGGTCGGCGTGATGGCGGGCCTGGCGGCGACCGCGCTCGGCATGTCCTTCGTCGAATCCGCCTGGTCCCTCGGCCTCGCCCTGTTCGGCCTGCGCTTCTTCGGCCAGGGCATGATGGGCCATGTGGCGATGACCGCCATGGGCCGATGGTTCAACCGAAAACGGGGCCGCGCCGTGGCCATCGCCGGTCTCGGCTTCCCGGCGGGCGAAGCCCTGTTCCCGCTGATCGTGGTGGCCGCCATCGGCCTGGTCGGCTGGCGCATGACCTGGCTTGCCGCGGGGATCCTGCTGGCGACGGTCCCGATCTTCGTCCTGATCTTCCTGCTGAAGCGCGAGCGCGTCCCGACGCGCGGTCGGGCCGCGACGGGCCGACCGGATCCGCTGCCCAGCCAGCGCCAATGGACGCGCAGCGAGGTGCTGCGTTGCCCGCTTTTCTACGCCCTGATGCCCGGCCTGCTCGGCCCGCCCTTTATCCAGACCGGCATATTCTTCAATCAGGTCGCCATCGTGGAATGGCGCGGCTGGGACCTGGCCTGGTTCGCGGCCAGCTTTCCGATCCTGGCCGGGGCGAACGTGCTGACGGCGCTCGGCGCGGGCTGGCTGGTCGACCGCGTCGGCGCCCGGCGCATTCTCCCGCTGTTCCAGATCCCTCTCGGGCTCTCGATCGTCCTGCTGGTTCTGG
The DNA here is from genome assembly GCA_018699755.1 of Rhodospirillaceae bacterium. GTDB lineage: Bacteria > Pseudomonadota > Alphaproteobacteria > CADEGL01 > CADEGL01 > JABIRQ01. Next base: position 3,904 of record JABIRQ010000198.1, read on the forward strand.
TGCCGGAGCCCTATATCCTGCTCGCCGTCATGGCCCTGATCGGCGTTTCGCACGGCGGCGCCTCGACGATCCAGGGCGCGGTCTGGGCCGAGCTTTTCGGCATCCGACATCTGGGCGCGATCCGGGGCGTGGCGACGGCCGTGATGATCTGCGCCACGGCGCTGTCCCCCGGGTTGATGGGCGTGCTGATCGATGCCGGCATCGCGCTCGAAGGGCAGTTGATCGCCATGGCCGCCTATTGCTTCGCCGCCGCTGTCTGGATGACGGCCGTGTCGATGCGGCTGAGCCGCGTCGTCGCGGCCTGACGCCGGTCGACCTGCCCTGGATGCCCTGCCCTGGACGCCCGGCCCTGGACGCCCGGCCCTGGAAGATTGCGCCGGGCGCGGGGAATCCGATACTAATCCGATACGAGAGGGCCCCGCGCTCCGCATCCGGAGCCAACGCAAGCCGAGAGACAACCGCCATGCGCATCCCGATGGTGCAGACCCGCGTCCACCTGGAATTCACCGATGGAACCAGTGTCGACGCCAGCCTCTATATCAGCGCCACGGGGCGTGTGCAGGACGTGCTGAACGACGATCGCCTGTTCGTCCCGCTCAATGTCCAGGGCCATGTTGAGATGATCAACAAGAACCAGATCCGCCGGGTCGTGCCGAACGACGGCTAGGCGCTCTCCGCCAGGGCTTCCGCGATGGCCCGGTGGAAATGGGCCAGGCCCTTCTCGTAGCGGCCGAAGGTGAGGTGGCGGTTCGCCCCGCTGGCGAAGTTCTCCTGCACCCCGCGGGCGACGGCGAAATCCTCGGCCAGGGCGGTCTTGATAAGGGCGGCCTGCTTGTCCCAATAGGTCCGCGAATCGCCAGCCGGCTCCTCGTCCAGGCAGAAGCTCAAGCGCATCACGGAGCGGCCGGAACCGCGCGCGACAGGCGCTCCCCATCGCCATGCGATGTCAAATGGCGGACGATCCCAAACCATCCAGCGAACCGAACGCCTAGGTCCGGATCAAGGGCTGGTGGGCACAGCGGAAGGAGCCGCCACAACGGTAGACGGCGCCGTAGGGCAGACGGATCACCTCGAACTTGCGGGCCTTCAATTCCCTCTCCAGCCAGTCGTGCTCGGCCTCCGACGGGATCACGATGGTCCGGTCGTCGAGCACAAGATGGTTGGTCGCCAATTGCTCGTTGCACTGGTCCTTGGTCGCTTGGATCACGTCCCAATCGGCGATGTAGTCGGGCAGGCCGTCCAGGAAGGCCTCGACGCAGGCGATGGCCACGCCCTCGCGCGGGCAGCACAGCACGCAGTCGAGATGCTGGAAGCAACTCGGGTCGAGCCTGCATATCTCGACGTCGTAGTCGGGGCCGAGGGCGTGCTGGAGCCAGCGCGCGCCTTCCGGATTGCTGCAATGGCCCGAATGGCCGACCAGGATCTTGCGATCGAGGACGAAGACGTCGCCGCCCTCGAGATAGCCCCAGCCGGGCCCTTCCATCGAGTCGTCCGCGCCGCAATCGGGCTGGGAGTAGTAGCGGGCGCCGCGGTCCATGGTCGCAGCCAGGATGTGGCGCACGGGAAAGCGCTGGCGGCGGTGAAACAGCGAGCGCGGGGCGAGCTCGATCACGTGGTTGCCGATGGTGACGAAGGGGTCGCGCAGCCAGCCGGTCATCGAGCCGTGATTCTCGCCCCGGGGAAAGCGCATGTTGGCTTCGGTATGGGCGATGGGCTGGTGGACGGTGATGCCCTGGCGGATCAGGAACTCGACCGCGCCGTCGATCTGGCTCTTCCAGGCGGCAAAGAATTCCGGATCGCTCTCCTCAACGTCGCGCTCGGCATGGTCGTACCAGGCCCGGCGCACCCCGCCGGTGGGGCGCAGTTCCGCATCCTGCAGGAATTTGGGCCAGACGAACTGGCCGCTCCAGCCATAGACGCACTCCTTCAAGGTGCCCCACTCAGCCCGGACGTAGATCGGCTCCGCACTCATCATCCCCCACCCTTTCTCGATTCGGTCGCAGAACTCCCACGCGCATCCTGGTCACTGCTGTCCGGCGAGGCCCGGTTTCGACGCCTTCTTGGCCGGACGATTGCGTCGATTGCGCGAAACTCGATACTAGAAGCGTCCAGAGCTTTCCTACGCAAGGCCGAAAGGCAGCCTCCATGCGCATCCCGTTGGTCCAGACCGGCGTCAGAATCGAGTTCACGGACGGAACGAGCCTGGACGCCCGGCTCTTTATCTGCGCCACGGCGCGGGTGCAGGACGTACTGAACGACGAGCGCCTGTTCGTCCCGCTCAATGTCTAAGGCCGGATCGAGCTGATCAACAAGGGCCAGGTCCGGCGCATGATCCCGCTGGACGACTAGGCGGACTCACGGCCGCAACACCCTTCACCGCCGGACAATGACGGATGTATGAGGCAGCGACGCCATGCCCGGCCGAAGCCGCGCCCGTCAGGCGGTCCGGTCCAGCGCCTCGTCGAGGGCCTGGTGGAAATGGGCCAGGCCCTTTTCGTAGCGCCCGAAGGTGAGGTGGCGGTTCGCACCGCTAGCGAAGTTCTCCTGCACCCCGCGGGCGACGGCGAAATCCTCGGCCAGGGCGGTCTTGATGAGGGCAACCTGCTTGTCCC
>JABIRQ010000358.1 GCA_018699755.1 Rhodospirillaceae bacterium
AGATTGTAAGCACTGGCCTCAGGTGCGAAATGCTCGAAAAACCAGAAGCGGCGCTGGCTTGGCGACAGGGGAATTGTTTTGTTTCTGGGCGCGGGCGTGATGGGGGGCAGGGGCTGGGTTTCGGTTTCGGCGAGTTTTGCGATGGCGCGGGCCTGGTCGGCGAGGCGGGGGTGGTCGAACAACAGGGCCAGCGGCGGCTCGGCATTGAAGGCTCGGCGGACGCGCGCCGCGACCCGCAGCGCGAGCAGCGAATGGCCGCCGAGTTCGAAGAAGTCGTCCTCGACGGCGATGTCATCGAGGTCCAGCACCGCCATCCAGATCTGCGCCAGCAACTCCTCGCCCGGGGTGCGCGGCGCCGTCCGCTCCGTGGCCGCCCGTCCCCAACTGTCCGGTTCCGGCAGGGCGCCGCGGTCGATCTTGCCGCTGGCGGTCAGCGGCAAGCGCTCAAGGGTGACGAAGGCCGCCGGGATCATCGCCGCCGGCAGGCGCCGGCCCAGCCAGTCCGCCAGCTGCGACGGCGGCGGCAGCGCGTCGCCGCGCACATAGGCGGCCAGACGCTGGTCGCCCGCGTCGTCGCCGACACGCCACACCGTCACCGCCGCCTCGCCGACCCCGGGGTGCTCGTTCAGGGCCGCCTCGATCTCGCCGAGCTCGATGCGCTGGCCGCGGAGCTTGATCTGATGATCGCCGCGGCCGAGATATTCCAGCCCGCCGTCGGACAGACGCCGCACCAGATCGCCGGTGCGATAGAGGCGGGCCCCGGGAAGCGCGCTGTGCGGGTCCGGCACAAAGGCCGCGGCGGTCAGGTCGGGACGCCGCCAATAGCCCCGGGCAAGGCCGATGCCGCCCAGATAAAGCTCCCCCACCGCCCCCGCTGGGGTGAGCTGCATATGCCGGTCCAGGACCAGGCAGCGGGTGTTGGCGATGGCCTCGCCGATGGGCACGCTGACCCCCCGATGGCGGGCCGGCTCATAGCGCTGCCAGGTCACATCCACCGACGCCTCGGTGGGGCCGTAAAGGTTATACAAGGGCGCCCCGATCCGGCTCTCGCACAGCCGCGCCAGGTCGCTGCCCAAGGCTTCCCCCGAACAGATGATGCGACGCACACTGGCGCAGGAACGACCAACCTCCGGGGTCTCCAAAAAGGCCCGCAACATGGCCGGAACGAAGTGCAGGGTGCTGATCGACGCGTCGCCGATCAGGGACGCCAGATAGGCCCCGTCGCGGTGACCGCCGGGGGCCGCCAGAACCAGGCAGGCGCCTTCGCGCAAGGGCCAGAACAACTCCCACACCGAGACATCGAAACTCAGCGGCGTCTTCTGGAGAACCCGCTCCCCCGCCTCCAGCCCAAACGCCTCCTGCATCCAACGAAGGCGGTTGTCGATCGCCCCGTGGCTGGTCATCACCCCCTTCGGACGCCCGGTCGAGCCCGAGGTATAGATCACATAGGCCAGATGATCCGGCCCCACCGATACCGCGGGGGCGGCCGCGGCCGCGGCCGCATCGTCCACACCGGCCTCGGCCAAGCCGTCCAGCAGGATCCGGCTGACCCCGGTCTCCGACAGCCCGGCCTCCGACAGGCGCCCGGCGAGCCGCTCCTGCAGCAACACAAGAGAGGCCCCTGAATCAGCCAGCATGTCGCCCAGGCGAGCCGCCGGGTAGTCCGCATCCAGGGGAAGATACGCCGCCCCCGCCTTGAGAATGGCGAGCACCCCGATCATCAACTCCAGCGACCGTTCGGCGCAGATCGCCACCGGACGGTCCGCCCCCGCCCCCGCCGCGATCAGACGCCGGGCCAAGGCGTTGGCGCGCCGGTCAAGCTCTCCGTAACTGAGGCCCCTGCCCTCGAACCATAACGCCGCCAAGTCCGGCGAGCCCGCCGCCCAGCGCTCAAAACCACGGTGCACAGGCTCAACCGCCCAATCCGCGACGGCCCCGCACGAGCCCGACAAGACCGCCGATCGTTCAGCCTCAGTCTGCACCGAGAGAGACCCCAACAGGCAATCCCCCGATGACGCGATGCTCTGCAATAATGTGGCGTACTGGGACAGAAGCATTCGAACGGTGGCGCCGTCGTAGAGGTCGCGATTGTATTTGAAAGCCGGGATGAGCCCGTCGCCATCGCGCACGATTTCCAAGGTCAGATCGAACAGGCCTTCCTGCTGCGGCAGGGCAATGGGTTGGATCTCCAGGCTTCCGAAACCGACGCTGCGACCTTGGTTGTCGAGCACCATGTGGCGGGCCAGTTCTTCGACTCCGGTCAGGTTCTGATAGCTGAACGAGATCTGAAACAGG
>JABIRQ010000359.1 GCA_018699755.1 Rhodospirillaceae bacterium
CAAGCACACCCAGATCGGCCCGCGCTTCCCCCATGCCGACGTGAAGCCGGGCGCGCCGATGGACGGAGAGGTCTTTCCGGTCATTCTGCCGCGTTAGGAAGCGGGGATATCGTGACCCTTCGCGATCATGAGTTGGCGGTAGACGCTGGACGCATAAACCGCGGCGGCGCCCGTCATTAAGACGTTCAGGAACGCGCTGTAAAACAAAATGAGAGCCAAGCGCCAGTCCAGATCCAGGGCTGGTTGCAGAGGGAGGTCCAGGGCAAAATAGCCGCCGGTGGCAAGCAGTCCGAATGGAAGGTAAAGCAGGAAAAACAGGAACCAACCACCGAATATCGCCCAGCCGTAATTTTTCGTCAGGGCCCAAGCCCAACCCAAGCTCCGTTTCTGACCGATTGCAGTCGCCGGAAAAATCACAAGAAAGCGGCACCAAAGCACGATTGTGATTACCAGCACCACGAAGCCTACAAATATGATCGATCCCGGAATTTGCCCCGAACTCTGGGCAAAGCTGGTCTGTACGATCGAAAGCGCATAGAACGCAAAATTTAAGATCACTAACATTGTGAGGAAACGGATATAAATCCCCTTGTCATAACGATATTCTTCGTTCCCAAGGAGATACAGCCGATGGAAGAAAATCGCCACGAAAAGGAAAACCAGGACTTCCATGGCCGTCGATAAAGAATTGAGCAGAACCGGCGGAATCGTTCCGATCAGCGCAGCGGCGAGGCAACGCAAGACGAAAATGACGAGCGCGGCACGCCATACCTTTTTGAGGGCAAAGCCGATCTGACCGCGCCGGTCATGGACCAAGCGTCTCCGACTGCTTTCTTCACGGAAATATCCGGCGCGCAAACCGTCTTATTGGTGTCGGTCATCGGAATGTGCCGCGTTTCGGTTCGGTCAGCGCAGTATCGCAATACGGTCGCTACACGGCAAGGTGGTATAGCACCCGCCGTATTAGAATACGCTCTTCCGAATCAGGTTCAGCCCCAGCAGGAACAGAAAGACCAGGATCCAGCGCCGGAACCGCGCCTCGCTCAGGCGTTGGCGCAGGCGGCGGCCGGCCCACATGCCGGCGAAGGACGGGATGATCGCGAGCAGGGAGAGGGGCAGGAGCGGGCCGCCGTATTGCGCCTTGCCGCTCGCCGCCAGGGCCAAGCCGCCGGTCAGCGCCACGGCGACCATGCCGGTGAGTTGCACGAGCCGGTCCTTGGGCAGGTGCAGGCCGGTCAGATAGATCATCAGCGGCAGGGCGAGATTGCCCGTCGCCCCCGTCACCATCCCGGTCGTGAGGCCGGTCAGCGGGCCGAGCCAGGGGATGGTGCGATGGGGCACGCGGATCGGCACGGTCGCGAGGCTCCACGCCGTATAGCCGCAGAGCAGCACGCCGAGGACACCGATCAGGATGCGCTGGTCGATGCCGTAGAGCGCCATAGTGCCGATCCAGATGCCCGCGAAGGCGCCGAGAAACAGCGCCCAATGGCGGCGCAGGAGTTCCCGGAACGCGTCGCCCTGGATGCTCTGGACGAAATTCGCGGCGACCGCCGGTATGGCCATCACCGCGACGGCGTCGCGCAGGGGCATGAAGCCGATCATCAGGGCGAGCGAGACCGTCGGCAGGCCGATGCCGACCGTGCCCTTGACCACCCCGCCCACGAGGAAGGCGGCCGCGATGAGCAGCAGGATTTCAGTGTCCGGAATGGCGGGACGTCCCTTCGGGCGGCGGGTTCGTTGCGACTTTTTGTTGCGGGCCGCATTCCCGCCCGGGGACGCGACCGCCGTCAAGCGCCGCGCGCGCATGGCCGGGTCCGAATTGAACGGGCGCGGCGGACGGATTAGGCTCGATCCATGAAAGTGGGCGAACGCCATTACCGCACGATCTGGCCGGCCGGCGACGGGCGGGCGGTCGAGATCATCGACCAGACCAAGCTGCCCCATGCCTTCGAGACCGCGCGGCTGGAAACGGTCGAGGACGCGGCGGTGGCGATCCGCGACATGTGGGTGCGCGGCGCGCCGCTGATCGGGGCGACGGCGGGTTACGGCATGGCCCTGGCCCTGGCGGCCGATCCGTCGGATGCCAATCTGGACGCTGCCCATGACAGCCTGTTCGCGACCCGGCCGACGGCGGTCGATCTGCGTTGGGGTCTGCGCCGTGTGCGCGACGCCGTGTGCGATCTGCCCCTGGGCGCGCGGGCCGAGGCGGCGTTCGCCGAGGCGGCGGCGATCTGCGAGGACAGCGTGGCGACCTGCGCGGCGATCGGCGATCACGGCCTGCCCCTGATCGCGGGTATCGCGGAGAGCAAGGGCGGCGAAGCGGTCGATATCCTGACTCATTGCAACGCCGGCTGGTTGGCGACGGTGGATTGGGGCACGGCGACCGCGCCGATCTACAAGGCCCATGACGCGGGCATCGCCGTCCATGTCTGGGTCGACGAAACCCGGCCGCGCAATCAGGGCGCGTCCCTGACGGCCTGGGAGCTGGGCCGCCACGGCGTGCCGCACACGGTGATCGTGGACAATGCCGGCGGCCATCTGATGCAGCGCGGGCTGGTGGACATGGTCGTCACCGGCACCGACCGGACCACGGCGGCGGGCGACGTGTGCAACAAGATCGGCACCTATCTCAAGGCCCTGGCCGCCCATGACAACGGCGTGCCCTTCTATGTCGGCCTGCCCCATTCGACCATCGACTGGGAGCTGGAGGACGGCATGGCCATCCCCATCGAGCAACGCGCGGAAGACGAGGTGACGGAGATTGCGGGTCGCGCGGCGGACGGGCGGATCGAGCGGGTGCGCCTGGTGCCGGATGGCAGCCCGGCGCGCAATGAC
>JABIRQ010000361.1 GCA_018699755.1 Rhodospirillaceae bacterium
AGGTCCTGACGCGGCTGGGATTGCGCCCTCGGATCGTGGGCCATCATGCGATCGAGGATGGCATCGGCGCATTGCGTGCGCTGTTATCACGCAGCTGGTTCGACGCTGAGCGGTGCGCGCAGGGTTTGGAAGCCTTGCGCCACTATCGCTGCCATTGGGACGAAAAACGAAACGTGCCGGGCGCTCGACCCGTCCACGACTGGTCGAGCCATGCGGCGGATGCGGCACGGACCGCGGCCATGGGGCTCGACCTGTTTCCTGCGAGCCGCCGGCCGCAACCGAGACGGGCAGAATCCGAATACGACATTCTGAGCCGCTGACCGCGCCATCCGAAATGCAGGACAACCTGTTCGATGCGCTCGTGGTTTTTCACGGGATCGGCGATGGCTGGTCGGCCAGATGGCTGCACCCGCGGTTTCGCCACTGCTTTGTCGCAGTGCGCCGCGAGGGACACTGGCTTCGGTTCGACGGCCAGGCCGGGTTGCCGCAACTCGACATCGTCGGTCCCGCCACGATCGATCTGGCGCGCCACTATCGCTTGCTCGGTTACGCCGTTCTTTCCGTTCGCGTGGTGCGCCACGGGCCGTGGTGGCCGTGGCTGCTCGGGACATGCGTCGGCGGCGCCAAGCGAATGCTCGGCATCCGCGCGCCCTGGGTCCTGACGCCCCGCCAATTGCACAGGCATCTCAACAAGGGAGATATTCGATGTCGGCGATCTTCTCACCGCCGAAGCCCCCAAAGATCCCCATACCCGCGCCCCTGCCGCCCGATCCGGCCATAGCCGCAGCCGAGCGCGAGAAAGCTCTTTTGGACCGGCGCAGGCGCATCCAGGCCGGAACGACCAGGACGGCCGGCAGCGCGCTCGGGGCGGGAGCACCGATCAATCGGCCCAGGCTGGCGCCAGGGAAAAAGTCGCGCCTCGGCGAGTGATCGTTACGTCAAGCGATAGAGAAGGAGAGAGGGAACCATGGCGGACAACAGAACGAGAGTGACCGCGAGCGTGGACACGGCCGATGACGGCACCGACTGGCTGCAACTGCGGAGCGACGGCAATTTCTTCGATATCTCTGTCTCCGGGATCTATTCCGGGACGGTGACCCTTCAGCGCAAGCGCCCAGGGGAATCGACTGCGGCCGCGCGCGACATCGAGGAATACGCAACCGGCGTGGAACGGGTCGGCGAAATGCAAGGGCATTGGGATGTCCGGCTCTATGTGAAGGTCGGCGATCTGGCTTCGGGCACGGCCACGCTGGAATTGGGCACATGATCGAGTCGATCACCCAACGCCTCAGCACATCGACGACCGGGCGCCCGGCGGATGCCGTGAGCGATCGCGCGCTGCTGGACCTCGACTTTTCGGGCGGGGCCGTTCCAGCCGATCTCGGGGTCTATTCCCGAGCCAGCGCGAAATGGCTTCGAAGAGCCGGCGACGGACAATTGGGCGCGATCGCCGCCGACACGTTCCACGCCGATCACGACGAAGCGGGCCGTCCTCTCGGCTATTCAAGCGAGGAGCAGCGCTCGAACCTGCTTCACGACACCGAAACCTTTCAGAGCGGCTGGACCAAATCGTCCCCCGGCATTTCGCTGATCTCCGCGATGGAGATCGCACCGGATGGTCAAGCCGACGGGGAGCTGTGGGAGTTCGATCAGACCGCAGGAACGAGGCAGGTGAGCCAGGCGAGCATCGCCTGTGCCGGAAATACGACGTATTCGCTTTCGATCTGGGTGAAGGGCGGCAACGCCAATGCCCCAACCCTGTTGCGGAGCCGCGTGACCGGGAATGTCAGCGGCACGATCATCGGCGGCGCAGCCTATACGAAGCTGAACGGGGACACGCTGAACCCACGCGCCGAGAGCGGTTGGGTGCGCGGGGCGGTCTCCTTCACGACCGGCGCGGGCGATACCACCCTCACGGTCACAGCGGTCGAGGTGCAGACGGATGGCGGGCCCAATTCGGATGCGCAACTGCTGCTGTGGGGCACGATGCTGGAGGCGGGCCTGTTCCCGTCGTCCTACATCGCCAATCCAGGAGCGAGCGGAACGGTCACGCGCAGCGCCGATATCCTGACGATTCCGGTCGCCGACCGGTTCGCAGCGAACGACGCCGGAACGATCCTGGTGGAATGGCGGTCGCCCGCGGGGCTCAAGGCCAGCGGCCAGAGCTATATCTTGATGGCCGGAAACGTCGACACGACGGAGCAAATCGGCATCAATGCCAACCATAACAACGGGCACAGCTTCGATTTCGGCTGGCGGATCGGCGGCGTCTGGAAAAGCACGCTCAGACCGGCGGGAAGCGCAGCGGCCCTGACCGACTACCGCAGCGCGATCGCCTGGGCGCGGGACGGCAGCCGAATCGCATTCAACAACGGCGTTTCAGCGTCCACCGCCAGCGCGGACGGCGTGCCGGCCGTGGAGGAGTTCCGGATCGGCTATCTCACGCCCTCGTCCTCCTGGTCGAACGGCTGGATCCGGCGCTTGCGCTATTGGCCATACCGCCTGGGCGACGGCGACCTCGCGCGGTTGACGGCATGACCGGCCGGGATAGCCGGCGCCCGACGACTCGAGCGCGCCAGAGCGATACGGGCGGGTTCGATTTCAGGAGGGCCGTCCGAGAGACTGAAACGCCGCCGATTTCGACCGTCGGACGCGGCGCGAGCAGATGGCCGCAGGAGCGAGAGGCAAGATGACCGAGATACAGGACGTCCTGGACCGTCACCGCCGCATGAGCGCGGGGCGGGAAAGCTGGGATTCCCACTGGCAGGCGCTCGCCGAGCTGCTTCTGCCGCGCCGCGCCGACTTCACCGGGGTCGCCGAGGCCGGCGACCGGCGCAACCGCGACCAGTTCGACGGCACGCCCATGATGGCGGCCCGGGCCCTGGCATCGGCGGTCGACGGCCTGCTCAAGAGCCGGTCGAGCCGATGGTTCCACCTGCGCACCGACGACCGGCGGCTGGACGAGGCGGCCGATGTGAAGCTCTGGCTCGAGGCCTCCGAATCCCGGCTCTACGACGCCTTGTACGATCCGCAGGCCCGTTTTCTGCAGCGCAGCGCCGAAGTCGATCTTGACCTGGTGATCTTCGGAACCGGCGTCTTGTTCGTGGGCGAAGCGCGGGGCGGCGACGGGCTGCACTTTCGCAGCCATCACCTCAAGGACGTCTGCGTGGCGGAGAACGCGGACGGCGAGATCGACACCCTGTTCCGGACCTTTTCCCTGACGGCGCGCCAGGCGGTCCAGAAATGGCCCGCGGAGACACTGGGCCGCAAGCTGCGCGAGGCGTTGGACCGGGGCAAGGGCGACGACCGGTTCGCCTTCCTCCACGCGGTTCTGCCGCGCGAGGAACACGACCCGCGCCGGCGGGGCCGGGAAAGCCTGCCCTTCGCCAGCCTGTGGATCGATGTCGAGTCCGAGGTCATGATCGACGAGGGCGGCTATCACGAGTTTCCCTATGTCGTGCCGCGCTGGGATACGGCGGCGGGAGAGGTCTATGGCCGCTCCCCCGGCATGCTGGCCCTGCCGGACATCCAAACCCTCAACCAGATGGGCAAGACTCTCCTCAAGGCCGGTCAGAAGGCAGTCGATCCGCCCTTGTTGGCGCCGGACGAGTCGATCGTCGGCAGCCTGCGCACCTGGCCGGGCGGCATCACCTATTTCGATCCGGACAGCCTGCGCGGGGGCGGCGGGCGGCC
>JABIRQ010000468.1 GCA_018699755.1 Rhodospirillaceae bacterium
CCATGACCCCGGCGACGAGGATCGCCGGCAAGGCCAGTTCGCTCAATCCCGCACCCGAGAAGACGAGATAGATCAGCCAGCCGAGCAGGCCCAGCCGTGCGATCCCGGCGGCCGTGGCCGCCATGCCGATCGCCACGCACCACGCGATCCGCCCGCGCACCCCCGCCGTGAACGCCCAAAGCCGCCTGTCGAAATACACCCGCTAATCCCTCCCGTTGGGATCGGTTTTCGTGAGAACCCGGTTATATGCGTCGCACCCCCGTCGAGACGAGCGAGAATGTCTTGCGCTCGGATAAACGGAGCTTATCTGAGACCCCCGGCGCCCCTAATCCGGCAAGAACTCCCGCCGCAAAGCATCGGTATCCGCGCCGACCTCGGGCACCGGCCCGTATACCGTCTCGCCCGTGCTCTCGCGCACCGGGGGCGCGGCAAGTTCGACCGGACCCGCCGGCGTGGACACGGTCTGCAGGCGAAGCTGGGGATGGGCCGCCAGATCCTCGACCGAATTGACCGCCCCGTAGGCGATGCGCGCCGCTGCCAGACGCTCCACCACCGCCGCGCGGGTCAACCCGCCCAGCGCGGCGGCGATTTCCATATCCATGGCCGCCCGATTCTCCACCCGCAGGTTGTTCGAGGCGAAATCGGGCCGTTCGGCGAGGTCGGGCCGAACCAGCACCGCGGCGCAGAAGCGCGCCCATTCCCGCTCGTTCTGCACCGCGATCACGATCTGGCCGCCGTCCCCGGTTTCGTAGGCGCCGTACGGCGCGACCGACGGATGGTGCAGCCCGACCCGACGCGGCGCCTGTCCGCCCAGGGTCGCGTGCAGCAGGGGCACGGTCATCCAATCGGCCATGGCGTCGAAGAGCGAGACGCGGATGCCCTTGCCCCGGCCCGTCCGCTCGCGCTCCAGCAAAGCCTGATAGGTGCCGACCAGGGCGTACATGCCGGCGGCGATATCGACCAGCGAGATGCCGACCCGTCCCGGCCCGTCCGGGGTGCCGGTGATCGCGGCCAGGCCGCTCTCGGACTGGATCAACAGGTCGTAGGCCTTCATGTCGCGATAGGGCCCGTCCTCGCCGTAGCCGCTGATATCCACGGTGATCAGGTGCGGATGGCGGGCGCGCAGATCGTCGGACCCGAAGCCCGCGCGCGCCGCCGCGCCCGGGGCCAGATTCTGGACGAAGATATCGGCTCGCCCGATCATCGCGGCCAGCAGGGCCGCGTCCTCCGGGTTCTTGATATCCAGGGCGGCGGATTCCTTGCCCCGGTTGAGCCAGACAAAATAGGAGGATTGCCCGTGGGCCGCCCGGTCGTAACCGCGCGCGAAATCGCCCTCCGCCCGCTCGATCTTGACGACGCGGGCGCCGGCGTCGGCCAGGCGCGAGGTCAGGAAGGGCGCGGCGACGGCCTGTTCGATGGCGACGACAAGAACGTCTTTCAGGATATCGGACACCGCGGCCCCGGTTCGGCGAAAGCAAGCGGCGTGAGGCTAGCCGATCCCCGCCTTTCTCCCAAGCCGCCCTTCGTCCGGGGCCGGCGCGCCACCAAGGCTCTCGCGCCGATGGACGGCCCGCCCTAGTCTGGCCGCCCATCGGATAAGGAGCCGCCGTGGAGTTCATCATTCTCGTGCCCATCGTCAGCGGCCTGGCCCTGGGCGTCGCCTTCGGCGCCCTGGCCCTGGCGACCAATTTCTGCGCCATGGGGGCGATCACCGACCAGCTGCTCATGGGCGACGGGCGGCGGCTGCGCGCCTGGCTGCTGGCTGCCGCGGTCGCGATTCTGGGCACCCAGGCATTGGGCCTGGCCGGCCTCGTCGAGACGGCCGGCTCCATCTATCGGGGCGGAACGGCCCTGGTCCTGTGCAGCCTCCTGGGCGCCGTCGTCTTCGGCTTCGGCATGGTGCTGGCCGGCGGCTGCGTCCAGCGCGCCCTGGTGCGCACGGGTGCGGGCAGCCGCAAGGCCCCGGTCGTCCTGCTCGCCGCCATCCTCGGCGCGGGCGCGGTCGCCCTGTTGCCCGGTCTGCCGATTCCGGACTGGCCCGCGAAGGTGACGGTGCCGGAACTGCTCGCCCGCCATGCGGGCCTGGCGCCCGATTTCGCCGGCGGCGCGGCCGCGCTCGTCGCGGGCGGCGCCCTGCTGGCGATCTGCCTGGCCAGCCGCGCCTTCCGGACGTCGGCGCGGGATCTGGCCGCGGGAATCGGCATCGGCGGTTTGGTCCTCGGCGGTTGGCTCGCCACCCGGCCGGACGGCATCGCGGAGGGCTCCCTCAATTTCGCCCTGGCCCTGACCGCCGAGACCGACGCCTTCCTGATCGCCGCCGCCCTGGGCACCGTCCTCGGTGCGGTCCTCTACGTCGCGCCCGGCCGGCGCTTCCGGGTCGAGCGCTTCGCCGACCGGGCCGATATCCGCCACACCGTGCTGGGCGGATTCCTGATGGGCGTAGGCGGGGCCTTGGCCCATGGCGGTACGATCGGCCAGGGCGTCACCGGCCTTTCGACCCTGGCCCTGGGTTCGATCCTGGCCTGGATCGGGCTGGTCCTCGGCGCCTGGCGGGGCCTGCGGTATCTCGAAAGCGGAAAATTGTTTAGTGTCGTCAACCATGACTAGACAATTCGCCCTGGCGCTCCTGGTCCTCGCTGCCGTCGCTCCGGCCCTGGCGGCCGAATCGGACTCCGTCCGCGTGAACGCCAGCCGCTACCAGCCGGTGCCGGACGGCGTGGCCGTCAGCATCGCCTTTGCCAACCCGGCCCAGAAGGACCGGGACCTGGAAACCCTGCTCGCCGAACGGCTTCTGATCGGGGGCCACGAGGTTGTCGAGGAGGGCGGCTACGGCCTGGTGGTCGACTACGACGCGCCCCAACGCAATGAAGAGAACAAGACCTTCCACATCGAAGGCGGCACCGACAGGCGCGGCATGGACCGGATGCGGATGAGCCTCAACTTCCAGCTTTCCGAACCCAAGGGCACCAGCGATACCAGCCTGACCCAGGCCTGGATGGCCCTGCACGATCCGACCGGCAAGCGCATCTGGGAAGGGGTGGCGAGCACCCGCCGGCCCAAGCGCGCGCCCTTCGCGGCGCCGGAAGAACTGCTGCTGCCGCTGGTCGACCGGCTGGGCGAGAATATCCGCGGCGAGACGGTGACGCCGAACTAGATCCGATTCAGGCGCCGCGGCGGCGCTCGATCGTGTGGCCGCTCGCGTTCAGATCCCAGGATTCCGCCACTCCCTTCTCCAGCTTCTCCTTCTGGATGCGGAAGGTCGCGGTCTTCGGGAACTCGTCGACGAAATCGATATAGCGCGGCATCTGGAAATAGGCCAAGCCCGATTCGCACCAGCGGATGAGATCCAGCGGATCGACCGCACGATCCGGCTGCACCTTGACGAAGAGCTTGATGTCCTGCTCGCCGATCTCGGTGTCGACACCGATAACGGCGCATTCCTCGACATCGGGATGGGTGTTCACATGGCGCTCGACCTCCCAAGCGGAGACGTTCTCCCCCCGCCGGCGGATCGAGTCCTTCTTGCGTCCGATGAAGAAGTAATTTCCATTTTCATCGAAATAAGCGAGATCGCCCGTATACAGCCATCCATCCTTAAGCGTCCGCGCGGTCGCGGCCTCGTCGCGGAAATAGCCCTTGGTGATCAGGCCCGGCTCCTTTTCTCGCACCATGATCTCCCCGCGCTCGCCGATGCCCAGGGGATTGCCGTCGTCGTCGCCGATCCTGACCTCGAAATAGGGCGCGGCCTTGCCATTCGAGCCCGCCGGGCTTTCGCCCAGGTTGAGGGTGGTGACACTAGAGGCTTCGGTCATGCCGTAATTCTCGCGAATTTCCGGCCCGAATCGGTCGGTGAAGGGCTGCCAGACCGTAATCGGGGCGCCACCGCCCCAGGCGATGCGCACCGGGTTGTCGCCGTCGTCGGGCCGCTTGGGCTGCTTCAGCAGGATCTGCAGGATGCCGCCCAGATAGTGGATCTGGGTCGCCCCCGCCTCGCGCACCTGGTCCCAAAAGCGCGAGGCCGAGAAGCGTTCGACCATGGCCAGGGAGATGTCCTGCTCCAACGCCAGAACCATCACCTGGCTGCCGCCGATATGGTAGAGCGGCTCCCAGATGAACATGACGTCGCCGGGGCGCACATCGGCCACCAGGGAGGCCGCCTTGCCCGAGCAGCGATACATCTTGTCGGTCACCATCACGCCCTTGGGCGGGCCCGTGGTGCCGGAGGTGTAGCTGATCGCCACAACATCGTCGGGCTGCGGATCGCCCGGCGGCGGGCCGTCCGCGCCCGAGGCCGCCAGATCGGCGAAATCGAGCACCCGGCCGGCGCCGCCGTCGCCCCCGCCGCGCCAGATCACCGCCTCGGCCGAGCATTTGGCCAGAGCGGGCATCAGGTCCTCTCGGTAGCGCGCATCGGCGATCACCACCTTGGGATCGGAATGTTCCAGCAGATATTCGAGGCTGAGCCCGCGCAGGTTGACGTTGACCGGAACCTGGGTCGCGCCGAGCTTCATCAACGCAAAGAAGGTCGTGACGTGATCCGGATGGTTCGGCAGCATGAGCGGCACGCGGTCGCCCGGCCCGATGCCGATCCCGGCGAGGGCATTGGCCAGGCGGTTGACCCGCCGGTCCAGCTCGCCATAGGTGATCGTCTCGCCCTCGAAACGGAGATAGGTTCGGTCCGTTCGGTCCTGCGCCCGCGCCTCCAGCAATTCGCGCACCGTCGGGCGCTCGGGGATATGGGCCATGGTTTCCGATCCTTTCGGTCTTCAGGCGTTGCCAAGGGCGCGGCGCATCGCTTCGCCCACCCCGGTGATGTCGTTGGCAATCCAGGCGCCAGCCTTGCGCAGCGCCTCGGTCTTCACGGCGAAATTTTCCTCGGCCGCGCCCTGATAGGCGCCGGCATGACCCATCTGGCGGCCGGGCGGCGAATGCCGCCCGATCACGAGGCCGACCACCGGCTTGGTCATTCCGGCGACGACCGGGGCGGCATGAAGTTCGGACCGCCCGCCGATCTCGCCCACCATGACCACGCCGTCCGTATCGGGATCGACCTCGAACATTGCGAGCGCGTCGCCGTGATAGGTGCCCAGCACCGCGTCGCCGCCGATCGACAGGATCGTGCTGGCGCCGTAGCCGGCGTGCTTGAGGTAATGCGCCGCCTCCATGCACATGGCGCCGCTCTTGGCGACGACCCCGATGCGGCCGGCGGTCAGGAAGCGTTCGTCCATCTCCGAGAAATTGGCCAGGCCGAGGCTGGCGCAACCGGCCGAATTGGGGCCCAGAACCCAAGCGCCCCTCGCCCGGGCATAGCGCGACAGCCGCACCGCATCGAGCACCGGCACGTTCTCGATATAAAGGGTGATGACCTTGATCCCGGCATCGACGGCTTCGTAAACGGCGTCCAGGGCGAAGGGCGCGGGCACCGTGACAAAGCTGCAATCGACGCCGCATTCGGCCACCGCGTCATGGCAGGAATCGAAAACCGGCAGGCCCTCGACCGTCATGCCGCCGCGCCCCGGGGTCACGCCGGCGACCAGGGGCTGACCGGCGGCCAGGAAGCGCGCGGCCATCGCACTGCCGACCTTGCCGGTCATGCCCTGGATGATGGCGCGCGTGGCGCCGTTAAGCAGGATCGCCATGGCCCTATCCCGCCGCGGCGGCGACCACCTGGGCCAACGCGCCCTCGAGCGTGTCGCAGACGGTGAAGCCGGCCTCGGCGAAGATGGTCTGGGCCTCGGGCACCTTGTTGCCGTCGACCCAGACATAGACCGAGCTTTCGACGCCCAGCTTGCGATGGACGCCGACCACCGTGCGGGCGAAACCGTCGGTCACCGGCGCGTTGAAGCGTCCGCCATAGAACATGACCTTGGGCCGCAGGGCCGCCGCCGGTTCGATCAAGGGGGCCAGCCCTTCGGCTCCCTGCAGAGGCAGGCCCTGCATATCGACCATCAGGCGGACCCGCCCGCCGCGCGCGACCAGGATGTCGAGCGAAGCCATCATCAGTCCCGCGCCGCTGACCACGGCCGCGATATCGCCGTCGAGATCGATCTCCGCCCCCACGGCGCCGGCCGCCATGAGCTGCTGCTCGAGCGATGTCCCCGGTGTCTCCAGCGAAAGATCGTTCCAATCCGGGTGGCGAAAGGCGGCCATGCGATCCAAGGCGAAAGCCGCCGAGCGGCAGGCCAGGGCCCCCGCCCGGTCGATCTCCACCGGATCGACGCGGAGCGCGATGGCGTCCTCGGCGAGGGTAAAGGCATAGAGGCGGCCGACAAGATCCGCGACCGCCTTGGCCTGCGCGCCCTCCAGGCCCAAGGAGCCCGCCAGCCGGCGGCCATGATGGGCCATCGGGCCGGTCAGGGGGTCGATACTCAGCCGCAAGGTCGGCTCCGCGCCGGCCGAGGCCACAACGATCATATGGCCGCGGGCGTCGCGATCGACCGCGATCTCGATAGCCAGGCTTCGCTCGGGCTCGGCAAGAGCCCCGGTCGGGATTCCGGCATCGGCGAGCCGCGCGAGGCCCGCCGCGCCGTCGAGCCGCAGGGCAGGCGGGCCGTCTAGTAGAGCCAACGGCCGGTGTCCACGATGTCCCAGATCTCGGGGCCGGACACGCCGTCCGGTCCCCCGCGACTGCGGCTCACGCGCACATGGCCGTTCATCATCCGCGCCACGCTCCGCTGGAAGGCGAAGTTGGCGTGGCGCAGCGCCTCGGGCGCGAAGTTCTCGAACGGCTTGTAGCTGTGCAGGGTGATCCGGTGGTGGGTGTCGCTGACCTTCTCGGTCTCGAACTCCTGGTAGCAGGCGTCCAGCAGCCCGGCGAAGAGAGCCGCGATATCGGCCACGGACTTGCCCTCAATGCCCAGGTCGGCCGCGAGCTCGGGGGTGTACTGGACCGCCATCAAGCGCATGGTCTCCTGCAGCAGGAAAAAGGTCACGCCCTCGCCGAACATGCCGAGAAGCTGCTCGACCGTGGTGTTGACGTAGCCGGCCGAGAAGTTGCGCTGGGCCTTCAGGAGGCGCGCCTCGGGCCAGACCTTGGGGTCCAGTTTCGGCGCCTTGGCCGGATCGAACTCCGGCGTTTCGGTCACCGTCTCGTAGCGCATGGTTTCGTGCTCTTCGAGATCGCGGTCGTACTCGAAGAAATAGCCCTCGTCGTAGGGATCGCCCTCCATGACGAACTTGGTGCCGACATAGCCCAGGCGCGGGCAGCCCATATACTTGCCGTTGCGCGGATGCCAGGAGGAGAAGATCGTGCGGCGCACCGTGCCCGGCATGGCCATGATGGCGACGCCGCCATAGGTCCACATCGGACCCATATAGCGAATCCAGGCCTTCTTGGGCGATTCCTCGACATATTCCATGGCGAGGCCGCCGATCTGGTTGGTCAGGTAGTGGTATTTGGCGGCGGCGACGGCCGGCGGATCGTTTTCGATGCCGAGCTTGCGCAGGCCTTCGTCGTAGTAGCCGACCTGATGACCGGTCAGGACCTTGAACCACAAATCATGGACCGCATCGGATCCGCGCTCGCGATAGGTGATCGCGGTCAAGCCCGCGAAACTGCGGCCCCAAAGTTTGGTCGATAGATTGCAGCGGGCGCGTGTCCGCGCCACATCCTCGTCGGTCATCTCGTTCTCCCTCAAACGGCCGGCCGGCCGGACGGCGCCATCAACCTACCCCTAAGCCCCAAGCTGTCAATCGCCAACCACCGCACGATTCTCAAGCCCGAGGTCAGGCGAAAGGCAGGCTGTAGGGCGCGGCGTCGACCGCGCTCCGGCCCTCCGGATCAAGACCAGGAACGGCCGCTTCCATGCGTGCCTGGGCGGCCTCTATCTCGGCTGCCGCCGCGTCCATGTCGATGGTCGTCAAGCGCCCGTCGGCGACGACTTTCCGGCCGTCGACGAAGACGTCGCGCACCGGCCGCTCGGCCGCCGTATAGATCAGGCTGCGCAAGGGGTCGCGCACCGGTCGCATGGACGGATGGGCGAGATCGACGGTGAAGAGGTCCGCCTTCGCCCCCACGGTCAGGCGACCGATATCGTCGCGCCCCAGCATCTTCGCGCCGCCGACCGTCGCGGCCTCGAGCACATCCGCCGGATAGATCGATTCGGCGTAGCCCGAGGCGATGCGCGCTGCGACGATCGCCGTGCGCATTTCTTCCAGCATGTTGTGGGGCAAGGTGTCGGTCCCGATCCCCAGGGTGATCCCCGCCCTGCGGTAGCGCCCGAAATCCTGCAAGGTCTGGCCATAGCGCGAGAAGACCGTCGGGCAATGGGCGACCGAGGTTTCCGTTTCCGCAAGAATCGAAAGATCGGTCCGGGTCGGCCAATGAATCTTGGAATGGTGATCCAGGAAGATCGCATGGCCAAGGCCCGCGTTCGGTCCGAGGATGCCGATCTTCTGGGCCCATTGCACCGGCGTGGTGCCGTGGCGCTCCTGAATCTCGCGCACCTGGTTGACCGATTCCGAGCAATGGACCTGATAGTGCCAACCCGCGTCCCGCGCGACCGCCGCGCTATCGCGCAAGATCTCTTCCGAGCAGGTGTCGATCTCGGCCGGCGCCATGACCCCGCCCAAGCGGCCGCTGGGATGGCGCTCGGCCTCGCGGATCAGGGCCTGGGCGCGGTCGAGGGAGGCGCGCCCGCCGGCCTCGTCCCAGTCGAAGACCAGTTTCGGGCCGTCCGTCCGCCACCGGGCACAGGAGACATAGGGGCCGATCCATCCACGGATGCCGCTCGCGGCGAGCCGGTCCAACCAACCCTCGACCGGATGGGCGATATGCAGCACCGAGGTCGTGCCGCTGAGCAGCAATTCGCCCAGGGCGAAATTCAGTCCGGCCTTGTGCCCGGCCTCGTCGGGCAGGAACCGCGTGGTGAAATCGTAGAGAGCGCTGCCGAAGAAATGCGGATTGCTCAGATCCTCGCGCACGCCCTTGTAATGAATCTGCCCCGCGCCGTGGCAATGGACATTCACCAGGCCCGGACAGACCATCAGGCCGCGCCCGTCGATCTCCGTCTCCGCCGCGCCGGCATAGCCCTCGCCGACGAAGGCGATCCGGTCGCCCTCGAAGGCGAGATCGACATCCCGGCGATAGGTGTGGCGGCCCTCGCGCGCGTCCCAGGCGATCAGCCAGGCGATGTTTCGAATGCAGGTGGTCGCTGTCATGGGGCTTCCTTCTTCCGACCGGCCGCCGGCTTCGCCGTCATCCGGCGCGGTCCAGTATCGCGTGGAGCAGAACATTCGCGCCGGTCTCGGCCTGGTCGGGCTCGATCCGCTCCTGCTCGTTGTGGCTGAGACCATCGGCGCAGGGGATGAAGATCATGCCGACGGGCGCGACGCGGCTGACGTTCACGGCGTCGTGCCCGGCGCCGGACACCACATCCATATGGCCGTAGCCCAGATGCTCGGCCGCAACGCGCACCGCCGCGACGCAACCTTCATCGAAGGACACCGGCGCCGAATAGGTCACTTCATTTATTTCGATATCGACCGAATCTTCCTTTGCGCTGGAGCGAAGCGCGAGGAGCAGATCCCCGGCCATGGCGTCCAGGACCGCCGGATCCGGGTGGCGTATGTCGACGGAGAAATGGACCTCGCCGGGAATCGTGTTGCGCGAGTTCGGCAGGACGCGCATATGGCCGACCGTGCCCCGGCCATGAGGCGGGCGATCGCGCCCCGCCTGGACCACGAGCTGGACCATGCGGGCGGCGGCGAGCATCGCGTCGCGCCGCACCTCCATCGGGGTGGGCCCGGCATGGGCGTCCTGACCGTGCACGGAAACGTCGTACCAGCGAAAACCCTGAACCCCGGTGACCACCCCCACTTGGGCTTTCGCGGCTTCCAGGATCGGGCCCTGCTCGATATGCAACTCGTAGAAGGTTTCGAACTCGCGGTCGCCGCAGCGCTCCGCCCCGGCATAGCCGATGCGGGCCAGTTCCTCGCCGAAACTCTTGCCGTCGACGTCCCGGACCTCAAGCACCTCTTCGGGGCTATGGACTCCGCCGAACACGCCGGAGGAGCCCATCGAGGGGGTGAAGCGGCAGCCTTCCTCGTTGGTCCAAACGCAAACCTCGACCGGGGCCTCGGTCTCGACCCCGGTATCGTTGAGGGTGCGTATCACCTCGAGCCCCGCGAGGACGCCCAGCACCCCGTCGAACTTGCCGCCATGGGGCTGGGTGTCGAGATGGCTGCCGGTCGCGACCGGCTTGCGCGCGGGATCGCGGCCGGCCCGGCGCGCGAAGATATTGCCCAGGGAATCGACGACGACGGTGCAGCCCGCCTCCTCGCACCACCGGACGAACAGGTCGCGCCCCTCGCGATCCAGGTCGGTCAAGGCCAAGCGGCCGCAGCCCCCGTTCGGCAAGGCCCCGATCTTCGCCATCTCCATCAGGCTGGACCACAGCCGCCCGGAATCGATTCTCAAATTGCGCATGACGCCCTCCCCGCGCCGCCGCCACGGTGGGGACGACCCTGGCACGGTAAGGACGGCTCGGGCCGAGGGTCAAGCGCCGCAGCGGCCGACAGGGCGGCGGCAATCATGAAAAAGGCCCCGACCGTCTTCGGCCGGGGCCCTCTGTTCTCGCGGGGCCGATCCGAGGCCCGCCCCGTTAAGCGGCTTCGAGCACCTTCTCGACCTTCTTGGTCGCCGCGTCCTCGTCGATCTTCTCGATCGCCGAAAGCTCGCGGCACAGGCGGTCGAGCGCGGCCTGGTACATCTGGCGCTCGGAATAGGACTGATCCGGCTGATCGGCCTTTCGGTACAGGTCGCGCACGACCTCGGCGATCGAAACCGGATCGCCCGAATTGATCTTCGCCTCGTATTCCTGGGCCCGGCGGCTCCACATGGTGCGCTTGACCCGGGCGCGGCGCTTGAGCGTGGACATCGCGTCGTCCATCACCTTCCGCGTGCTGAGCCGGCGCAGTCCCGAATCCTTGGCCTTCGTCACCGGAACGCGCAGACGCATCTTGTCTTGCTCGAAATCGATCACGAAAAGGCGCAATGCCGAGCCGGCGATCTCCTGGGTCTCGACGCCGGTCAACTTGCCGACCCCATGGGTCGGGTAGACGACGAATTCGCCCTTGCTGAATTCGTCCTTGCTCGCCTTCTTGCTTTTGGCGGCGGTTTTCTTCGTGGGATTCTTTTCCGGGGTCTTTGCCGGGGTCTTTGTGGATTTCTTCGTTGTATTCGCCATGCCCTCAACCATCACCGTCATTTTTGTGCCGTCCCGGGACAAGTCCGGACTCGGTCGGGCCGATTCGCAATCAACGGCCCTTCGCCCGGCACCGAAGCTATGTCGGCACCGGATCGAAAACGCCAAAAGCTGCCATCGTCAGGGGCCCCGACAGACGACAACACGGCCACCAAGCCGTGCCGCAACCCCATGTCACATATATATCACATTGCAGAGCGCAAAAACAGCCTAAACCGCCCGGATTCTCCTCAAATCCCCTCAAATCGATGAGGGAAAAGCGCTATTCGACGAGAACTTGGAAAGCAGAACTATCGAAAACGCCGATCCGGCGAATTCTCCCGCGCCTGCTAACCCTGCTTTGGGGGATTCGGACTGAAGTGTTCTTCGAGCTTGTTCTTGACGCCTTCCCATTCCTCGGCATCCGCCGGCGGCTCGCCCTTGCGGGTGATGTTGGGCCAAGCTTCTGAGAATTTCCGATTGTGCTCGACCCAGGCTTCGACATCGCCATCCGTGTCGGGGATGATCGCCTCGACCGGACATTCCGGCTCGCAGACCCCGCAATCGATACATTCGTCCGGGTGGATGACGAGCATGTTCTCGCCTTCGTAGAAGCAGTCCACCGGACAGACCTCCACGCAGTCCTGGTACTTGCACTTGATGCAGGAATCGGTGACGACGTAGGTCATGGTCTTCTCCGGTAGTCTGTCCTGCGCGCCCCGGCGGCTCAACGGCGCTCCGGAACCCGGTCGTGCGGTCAGGTGGCGGGATCCTCGATCCCCAGCCTTGCGAGGACCCGCTTTCGCGACGTCCCGCGTTCCTGATCGGTCACGTATATAAGCCCGGCGATCCGACGCAGCAAGTGCGCCTCGTAATCGTGCAGGACGCCGTCGGCATAGGCCACTTCCCAAAGCATTTCGATCATCTCGATTCGCTCGGGATGGGTAAAGCGTTCCTTGACCAGCCTGGCGTATTGCCAGAGGTCCGCGCTGGCCTCGGCCTTGGCGTCGGCGGCCTCGACCAGCGCCTCGGCCTCGGCCTCGGGCAAGCCGAACCGTTCGCGCATGAGCTGGCGGATCGTGTCGCGCTCGCGGAGGTCGAAATCGTCGTCCATGCGCGCGGCCTGGCAGAGCAGGACACAGACGGCGACTTCGAGTTCGTCGCGGCTGTGCTCCTCTTCGGCGCGGTCGTCGACGAACAACCATTTCATGCGATCGAGCATGACTCGGGCGTATCACGCGGCCCGGCCCTCTTCAAGCGCCGAGGCGGGCCGAACCTGCGCCCGCCAAACGCATGGCCCCGCAGGGGTCGGTCTTGCCGCCTGGCGGGCCCATCCCTAGGCTGCCGCCGCCATGACCCAAGCGCCCCGCCTGTTCGCCCCGGCGACGGCCCGCAATCGCGGTCCGATCCTGGATGTCCTTCGGCGTGTCCTGCCCGCTTCGGGTTCCGTGCTCGAGCTCGCGGCGGGCACCGGCGACCATGCCGCTTTTTTCGCCGAATCCCTGCCAGGGCTGGACTGGCGCCCGACGGAAGCGGATCCACATCTGCTGCCGGAGATCGAAGCCCGGCGCCGAGCCGCCGGCCTTGCCAATCTCCGCGAAGCCGCCCTGCTCGCGATCGACGGCCCGGATTGGCGCGCGCCCGACACGCCCCTGGCGGCGATCGTCGCGATCAATCTCTTGCATATCGCGCCTTGGCCGGTGGCCGAGCACCTGTTCGCCGGCGCCGGGCGCGCATTGGCGGAGAACGGGATACTGTTCCTCTACGGCCCCTATCGGCGCGACGGGGCCCATACCGCGCCGAGCAACGCGCAGTTCGACGCGATGCTGCGCCGGCACGATCCCGCCTGGGGGGTCCGCGACCTCGACGCGGTCGCACGGCTGGGCGAAGCCCATGGTCTGGCTCTGGACGAGACGGTCGCGATGCCCGCCAACAATCTCTCTCTGATCTTCCGGCGCGCCTAGCCGGCACGGCCTTCGCCCGCATCCTCCCCCCTGGGCGGCGCCAGGTCCTCATAGAGGGCGCGGGCCTCCGCGGCGGGGCCGCGCCGCTCGCCCAGGCCGACCACCCGGATTACCCGGATATCGCGGCCCTGGGGAAAGGTCAGGACATCGCCCACGCGCACCCCGTAACTGGCCTTGCGGGTCTTGATCCGATTGATGCGCACGCGCCCGCGCTCGCACAGGCGAGTCGCCAGGTCCCTGGTCTTGAAGAAGCGGGCAAACCAGAGCCAGCGGTCCAGACGGCGGCTCTCGGCCCCCTCCTCGGCCGGGCCCGGCCTAGCGATCAAACTTCAACTCTCGAAGCACGGCGAAGGGTGAATTGGGGTCGGGTGCAGCGCGAGACGGGCGCGGCGCGCGCTTCGTCGCCCCGCTCTTCTTAGCGTCCCCGCCTTTCTTGATTTCTGGGCCTTTCTTGATTTCTGGGCCTTGCTCGATTTCAGAGTCGGCCCCGTTTTTCCGAACATGCGCCGGAGGCGCCGCCGCACCGCCGCGCTTGCCGGGGCGGGATCCCTTTCGCGACGATCGCCGCCGCCGCACCGGCGTATAGGTCTCGATGCCCTGCTCGGACGCGCGCCGAAAGCCGAGAGCGCGAAGAACTGGCCCCAGGGACTCGGCCTCGCAATCGACCGTGGCGGCAAGCAGCGGGGTCGCGACGAAAGGCCCCTGCCCGGCAAGGCGGCGCGCCTCCTCCGCCAGCTTCTCGGCCCGGTCCACCCGGATCGCCCGACCGCCGAGCGCGATGCAGCCGACCGTCGCAAAAAACGATTCGGGCAGAGTCGAATCGAGCGGTGTGGAAACGGTTCCGTCGAGCGGGGCGGCGGGCGGATCGTCGAATTCGTGATGGACCGACCACAGCAACCGGCGCAAGCGCAGGGCCTCCGGCTTCAGAAGCGCCGGCAGATAGACCGCGTGAAGGCCGATGCGCAGACCCGCGGCCGCCAGGGCGCGACGCTCCGCCGGACCCAGGGCGCGCACCTGTTCCGCCACCCGCACCCGCGGCAGCGACCCCAGGGTCTCATCGAGTTGATAGGCCAGACCGCGCACGCCGCCGCCCAGATCGAGCGCGCCGAGGGCGCGAAGCGGCCGGAACGCGCGCGCGAGATGGCCCTCGATCCAGCGTGCGAGGCGGGCGCGGATGCGGTCGCGCAGGCCGGGTTCGAGCAATTCGCCGGCGCCCGGTGTCATGCGCGGCGCGATCCCGGGCGACAGAAGCCCCTCGCCCGGCGCGAGGCGGGCGATGACGGCGCCCCGCCAGGTGATCCGCCCGTCCCCGCGCAAGCCGAAGGTGCGGTCGGGCGCACCCTCCAACGCGGCGACCCGGCGCAGAATCTCGTCGCGCAGGCTGCGGCGCGCCGCCGTCAGGATGGCCCGTGCGTCCTCGCCCTCGGCCGAAGCGTCGGGCAGGAAGCGAAACCCGTCCAGCCGGCCGACATGTTCGCCCTCGACCAGCACCTCGCCATTTTCCCGAACCGCGCCGATCAGCTTCTCGTCCTCGTCCATGCGACGCACCAGGACGGCCGTGCGGCGATCGACGAACCGCTGGGTCAGACGCTCGTGCAGGGCGTCGGACAGGCGGTCCTCGATCGCCAGCGCCCGTTCCTGCCAATGGGCGGCGTCGTCGAGCCAGTCGCCGCGATGGGAGATATAGGTCCAGCTTCGGATATGGGCGATGCGGCCGGTCAGGGTGTCGATATCGCCGTCCATCCGGTCGATTCGCGCGACCTGGCCCGCGACCCAGTCGGCTGGCAGACGGCCGCCCGGCCCCGAGAGATGGCCGTAAAGCCGGGCCAGCAGACCGATATGGGTGTCCGACAGGATCTTGCGGAAATCGGGAACCTGGGCGACCTCCCACAGCAGGCGCAGGGCAGCCGGGTCGCGAGCACGCGCGGCCACCTCGGCGCGCCGCGCCAAGGCGATCAGGGACAGGTGATCCTCGGCATCGGTTTTGCGCCATAGAGCCGGGTCGGGCGGCG
>JABIRQ010000423.1 GCA_018699755.1 Rhodospirillaceae bacterium
CGGTTCAGGGAACGCCGCGCACGCTCGGCGGCAAGGACTCGTTCGAGGCCTCGGACAGTACGCGCGTTTGGGTGGTCAGGAAGGGCGCGATCGACCTCTTCTCGCAACAGGAGGCGGGGGAAAGCGAAGACGACGGCGACGGCGGACATCGCGGGCGTCGCCGCTTCATGTTCCGTGTTGAGGCGGGCTCTCTATTGCGCGGTTTCGACACCGATGGCCTGGCACCCGTGGCCGTGCCGACCAACGGCAGTGAGATCGTCGAATCCGGCTGGGACGAAACGGTCGCCGCGAACCGTGACGAGTCGTTGCGGAACCATCTCGCCAGCGCGCTCGATGGCTGGTTGAGCGTGTTGGGGGTGGCGTTGGTGGGTGACGATTTGCCGCCGCGCGGCGCCCGAACCATGCGGGTCGGCGAGATCGTCCTTGAAGAGGCGGACTCGTTGCAGGTGGACGGGCATGTCTGGTTAACCCGCATGCCGGAAGGCTCGACGGTCGGTGGCCGCGACATTTCGCCGCGAGCGAACGCGCCGGTGCCATTGCCGTCGACGGCTTGGTTTACCGCCGCTGCGGCCGGCACGATCACCGCCATCACCACCGGGCGCATGCTCGCCATCGACCCGGCGGCGGCCGACACCCGCGCCTTGCAGGACGCTGTCCTGGCAGCAGTGGCCGAACGCGTGCAAGCCCGGCTGGAAGGCGAAGCCCGCCGCGTCAGGACCCGAGAAGCCCTGCGGCAGCGCACGCTCGCGGCGACGGTCACTCAGCTCGTCAGCATCACCAAGGAAAGCGGTGGCGCGGCAGCCGTCGATACGGCGCACGCTTTGGAGTCGGTAGTGAGCCTGGTGGCCGACGCCATGTCGATCAAGATCGATATCCAAAGAGACACGACGGCCTCCCCCCGCGATCCGCTTAGCGCTCTGCTGCGCCGCGCCGATCTGCACCAGCGCGCCGTCACGCTGATGGGCGAGTGGTGGACCCAGGACATCGGGCCGTTGGTCGCATTCCTGGGCAGCTGGGATAAGCCTTGCGCCATCCTGCCGCGCGGGCCCGAGAGCTACGTACTGGTTGAGGGTGCCACGGGCCGCCAGAGGGAAGTAACCGCCAAGGTCGCTGCCGAGTTGAGCCCGCGCGCCTTCATCCTCTATCGGCCGCTGCCGGAAGGAGACGTGTCGCCTGCCGACATGATCCGGCTCGGATTCCCCCAACCGCGACGTGACATCTTCACCATCTTCGCGGCGGCGGGGCTTTTCGGGCTGTTGTCGTTGCTGACGCCGTTGTTCGCCGGCGAGATCACCGAGACGGTGATTCCGGAAGCCCGGTTGAACCAGTTGGGCGTGCTGATTCTGGCGCTCGTGGCAGCGGCATTTGCCGGCGGCGGCTTCGCCTTGGTGCAATCGGTCGCCATCCTGCGATTGGAGGGGCGGGCGGATTCGATTCTCCAGGCGGCGGTCTGGGACCGCCTGATGCGGGCGCCGGTTTCCTTCTTCCGGCGCTTTACCGTCGGCGACCTCAACGCGCGCGCTTTTGCCATCGACGGCATTCGGCGCATCGTCTCGGCTCAGGTCGTGACCGCCATTCTCTCGGCAACGACCGGCATCTTCAGCCTCGGTCTGATGTTCTATTACGACCTGCTGCTGAGCGCCCTGGTGATGGTGATCCTGCTGTTCTGGATCTGGCTCAACATGCGCCTGGCCGCGAGGTTGGCTGACGTCACAGCCGAGCGCCTTACCCTTGACCGCCTGCAACTGACCAAGGCCTATCAGTTCGTCGGCGGCATCAACAAGCTGCGGGCGTCGGGCTCGGAGGAATTCGCTTTCGGGATCTGGAGCCGGGCTTTCGCCGGCATCGCCAAGCTCACGGTCACCCAGTTCGTCGTTCGTCGCCGCATGGCGGTGCTGCAGTCGACTCTCGCCATGCTGACGACGACCGTGGTGATCGCCGTGCTCGCGATCCAGGGCGATCAGCTGTTCACCTATTTCGATACCGCCTTTACCTGGGACCAGATTCGTGGCGAGTCCCTCGCCAATGTCATGCCCATGGCCGATTTCATCGGCTTCAACGTTGCCTTGGGCCAAGTCATGATGGCGGCCCAAAGCCTGGCCAATGCCTGGACCAATCTGGTCACCATCAAGCCCACCTATGCCCAGCTTGATCCGATCATGAAGATCGAGTCCGAGACCGTGGCCGGCGCCGAGGATCCCGGCGACTTGCAGGGTGAGATCGAGGTCGCGAATGTGCACTTTCGCTATGACGCGGACGGGCCATTGATCCTGAACGGGCTGACGCTGACCATCGAGGCGGGCCAGCATGTGGCGATCGTCGGGGCCTCCGGCTGTGGCAAGTCCACGCTGGTGCGGGTTCTGCTCGGCTTCGAGGAGATCGAGCGCGGCACGGTGTTCCTCGATGGCCACGACCTGCGCCGCCTCGACAAACAGGCGGTGCGCCGCAATATCGGCGTGGTGCTGCAAAACGGCCGGCTGCTCACGGGCAGCATCTTCGAGAATATCGTCGCTGGTGCCAGCCTGACCGAGGAGGATGCCTGGGATGCGGTCGCCGCCGCCGGGCTCGAAGAGGATTTGAAGGCCATGCCCATGGGCATGCACACGGTATTGGCGGAGGGCGCCTCGACCATCTCGGGCGGCCAAAGGCAGCGTTTGATGATCGCCCGCGCCATCGTCCACAAGCCACGCATCCTGATTTTCGACGAAGCCACCAGCGCGCTCGACAACCGCACCCAGGCCATCGTGACCTCGTCGCTAGATGCCATGCAATGCACGCGCATTTCCATCGCTCACAGGCTGAGCACGATCCGCCATGCCGACAAGATCGTCGTGGTCGACCGCGGCGTGGTCATCGAGCAGGGAAATTTCGATGACCTGATGGATGCGGACGGCGCCTTTGCCGAGCTGGCACGCCGCCAGATCGCCGAGGGATAGCGGTTAGAGCGCTTCATGGTTAGATGGAATCGGTTTGATGGCCCAAGGTGGCTTTTCGGGCAGGAGGGGCGCGCCGGGCGATGCAGCGCATCGGCCAAGCGTCGCGACGCATCCGAAAAGCC
>JABIRQ010000291.1 GCA_018699755.1 Rhodospirillaceae bacterium
CCTTTCGCCCTGCGCCTGATCCATGCGTTGGAGGCCGGATTGGAGGCAGGCGGCGAGACCAACCCCGTGCGCTCCGCCGCCGTGCTGGTCGCGGAGAACTTCTCCTTCCCCGAGATCAATCTGCGCGTCGATTGGCACGACGACCCGGTCGCCGAGCTCAAGCGCATCTGGGAAGCCTACGAACCCCAGGTCGACAACTTCATGCTGCGGGTGCTGGACCCCGACGCGGCCGTGTAGCCTCAGTCGCGCCCGTCCGGCGGGCCTTTCAGTTCGACCGTGTTGCCGTCGGGATCGGCGATGTAGATCGACGGCCCCTGCCCTTCCGCGCCGTAGCGCCGGCCGACCTCGCCCGGCTCGATGCCGTTGGCGCGCAGATGCGCGAGAAGCGCCGCCTCGTCCCAGGATTCGATGCGCAGGCAGACATGGTCCATGTTGTGGCCACCCGCTCCCGGCGGCGGACCGCCGCGCCGGCCCAACTCGCCCGAGACCGGCACCAGGTCGATGAGCGAGCTCCCGGCGCGAAGCTGAATCAGGCCGAGTTCGTCCACTCGGCGTTCCTCCTCGCAGCCCAGCACGCCGCAATAGAAGGCCAAGGCCGCTGCCTCGTCCTTCACCCGAAGGACAACATGGTCGATGCCGAGAATTCCAAATTTCATGGTCCGATGACCTCCCTTCGTGAGACGTCGATTTTCCCGAGATAAGGCGGGCCGCGTGGCGAACAAGGCGTCGGCGCTAGGCCTCCATGTCGCCGCGCACTCGGCGCAGGACGACCTCCATCGACTCGGACCAGGCTTCGATGGCGCCGCGCCCCTCCAGCACGGCGATCATCCTCTCGGTCATGCCGCCCTTGGTCGCCAGGCTGTCGATGATCTCGGCCAGCGGGCGGTCGCGATCCGCCTCGGCCATCAGGGCCGTCGCCTTCATCGATACCGTGGCCAGATCGCGCGCGGCCGCCGGCTCCAATCCCTGGGCCGCGCCCCAGCGGGCCGATTCCTCGATAATACGGTAGAGGGCGGCGTAGAAGACGGGAAAGACTGTCGCCACCTCGAAAGCGGCTTCGTCGGGCGACGCCTCGACCGGCCCCCAGGCCGAGAAAAGCGTGTGAAGCTCCGGCGCGTCCGGATAGAGGAAGACCGGACTGGCCCCTATCGATACGCCGGCATGGGCGATTGCGCGGTGCGCGCGGGCCGGAGCGACGACCGATTGGAAGGCCGCCAGGGTCATCCCCGCCACCATCGTGAATGCGATCTGATCGGGCCGGAAGGTGAGGCCGTCGATGGCCGTCGTGCCCAAGGCCGGGCGGGTCGCCAGGATCACGACATCCGCCGTGTCGATCACAGCCTGATTGTCCGCGGCGATTCCGACACCGAAGCGTGCGGCCAACTCCCCCGCCTTGTCCGCATTGCGCGGCGAGACGACGATGTCGGGCGGGCTTTCCGCGCGCATCAAACCCTGAACCAAATACCCGGCGAAATGCCCGGTGCCGACGATGCCGATGGTCCGGCCCATGCCTTATCTCTCCCCCAGGGCGCGCGCCAGGATTCGGTCCATGGCGGCGCGCCACGGCGCCATGGCGGCGTGCCGTTGCAGATCGGCGATCCCGCCTTCGGTCAAGCCGCCCGGCGTGGCCATGGTTTCAACCAAAGGGGCGAGCCCGCCCTCGCCCGCCTCCTCGACCAGGGCGGCCAGGCCCCGCAGCCCGGCGACGGTCTGCGCCCGGGCGAGTTCGGGCGCGACACCCTGGTCCACGCACCAACCCTCCCCCTCGGCCAGCAAGCCCAGCAGCAAGGCGAAGAAGACCGGCATCGCGGCGGCCGCCTCGAAGGCGCGTTCGTCATCCAAGGCGTGAACCGCGCCGAACCGTTCGCCCAACGCGCGGGCCGCCGCATCCTCGGGATAGATCAGGAAGGGGCACGGCACATGCGCGGCGGCGTAACTGGTCATCGCCTTGACCGCCTTCGCGGGCGCGACGGCCGCGGCCAGATCGCCCAGGGCGAGGCCGCCGACGAGGCTGACCGCCGTTTGATCGGCCCGCCAGTTCAGCCCTTCGGCCGGTTTGACGCCGTGTTCGGCGCGGGTCGTCAGCAGTACGATATCGGAGGCGTCGATTACGGCGGCGTTGCTCTCCGCCACCACCGCGCCATGGGCGGCCGCCAACTCGGCAGCGGTGGCGGCGTTGCGCGGCGAAAGGGTGACGGGCGCAGCCGCGCCGTCGCGGTCCAGGACGGCGGTCAGAAAACGCGCGAACCGCCCCGTGCCGATGAAACCGATCCGCGCGCTCACGCCGCCCGGTCGCCCCGCTCCGGCGACGCAGCCAGAGAGGCCAGCATGGTTTCGAGATCGGGGCAGGCCGTGCCGCCCGCGTCGCCCAGGCGGCCGCTGACATCGACAGGCAGGCTGGTGTTCGAGCCTTCGGGCACCTGGTTGAGGCGGCCGCCGACATAGACCGGGATATCGAGATCGATCTTGGCCATCTCGGCCCGCAGGCTCCGCAGATAGGACAGGGCTATGCCGTTATAGGTGCTGAGGGCGATGAAATCGGCCTCTCCGTCCCGCGCCAGGGCGGCCAGGTCGTCGGGATCGGCATTCACGCCGCCATCGAGAACCCCGACATCCAGGCCCTGCATCACCTGTTCCAGCAACATCTTGCCGTATTCGTGGACATCGGTGCTGGCGAGGCAAGCGGTGTAGCCGCGCGACCGGATCGCCGCCGCCTGCTCCGGCGGCAAGGCGGCAAGGCTGTCATCGCCCATGCGCTCCAGCTCGACGATATTCTCCATCGCCACCATTGCGCGCTTGCCGCGGGGGGCGGCCTCGTCCTCGACCCCAGGGCCGAACCAAGCCTCCAGGCGGCGCGGGCCCGCGCGCAGGATGGCCAACAGCATCTCCAAGGCGTTCGTCGTGTCGATCCCCGCTTCGGCGAAACCCTTTAAGAGGTTGTCGCGGAATCGCTCGCCCCCTTCGATCAGATCGTCGGCGACCGCGTCCACGACCGCGAAGTCGATCAGCGGCTGGACCTTGGCCGCCCGCTCGATCAGGCGGTTGGCGAAGACATGGACCTCGACGATCTCGTTCGCGTCGGGGATGCGCTCGTATTCCGTGACCGGAATCGGCACCAGGGCATGGCCGGTCGGCCTGTCCATCTGGGCCGCCACGTCGAAGGTCAGGTAGTTGGCCAGGATCGCTCGGTTCTCGGTGTGGTCCATGTCGTAGAGGGTGGTGTTGCCGTAGATCATCGAGGCGGGCGCGTCGCTGATCCGCTCAAGCGCGCGCTGATAGGCCATGCGGTTGAGCGGAGTTCGGAACATGTTGCCGAAACTGGCCGCGTAGGTGCCGCCCAGCAGGTCGTTGACGATATGGCGCTCGACCAGGGCGAGGCCGAAGCAGCAGGCCAGATCGGTGAAGATCGGGCCGTAGCCGTCGTCGTTGTTGGAATGGATCAGGACCTCGATGGGCAGCGCCCCCGTCATCGCGATGGCCTTGACCGAGGCGGCCGCGCGCTGCACGTCGTCATCCATGTAGAGCAGGCGGTAGGTATAGAGCTGGGCCAAGTTGCCCAGGGTCGTCCCGCCCGCCTCGATCGCCATGACCGCATTCTCCACGGCGGCGGGCTGGCCGATCACGAAATCCCCGAAATGGCAGGCGACCGGCGCGGCGGCGGTCAGCAGCCCCCATTCCTCCTCCGTCTCCATGACCATGCTGACGCCCCGCGGCATACCGGCACGCATATGGGGCGGATAACCCATGGAGTTGTCGAAGCAGAAGCCGAAGCGGTCGAGGC
>JABIRQ010000337.1 GCA_018699755.1 Rhodospirillaceae bacterium
CCGAGACCTTGCTCGAAGTCGGCGCGGATCCCGATATCGTCGATCATGAAGGCAAGAGCGCTCTAATCTGGGCCGGGAGCAACGGCAACTTGTCGGTTACGGCTCTGCTGGTCGGTGCCGGCGCCGAGCTCGACATTCAAGACAAGCAAGGCCTGACCGCGTTGATGCGTGCCGCGTGGAACGGTCATACGAAAGTGGTCGAAGCCCTGCTGCGAGCCGGCGCCGATACCCACCTCGAAGACAACAACGGCCAGACGGCCTTGGCTCACGCCACACGCGAGCAGTACGACGACATCATCGCGCTGCTGAAGGGTGCGGCGAACTAACCGGCCGCGCCGGCCGCGGTTTTATTCCAGAAAGATCTGGTGCGCGAATGTGTCGCCGTCCGAAACGGTGATCCTCTCGAAACCGAGCAGACGGGCGAGGTCGAAAAAGGTGAAGAAGTCCTCGACACCGTGATCCTGGAAGAACGGCGTCCCGCGCGCGTTCGCCGTCAAGGCCGCCAACAGGCCTCGGATACGATAAAGCGTGTCGTACATGCCCGGGCCGCTGGCCACGATAATCATCTTTTCGGCCCCGTCGCCCTTGGCGAAGATATGGAACGGCGGCGGGTAGGGATTGCCCTGCATCATCTGGTTCGACAACTCGGTCACGAAGCCGATGCGCGTCGCGCGGCTCGAATCGGCCTGCACCTGGGCCCGGGCGTGATAGGTCTCGTTGGACTGCGGCTCCGGATAGTAGTAACCGGCATGTCGGTCCTCGGCGCGAACCGGCATCCCGATGACGAGTATCGCGCCGAGCACCGCGGCGACATGGATAAATCGCGCCATCGATCGATTCCCCTTCGTGACCTTCGACCATGCCAAAATGGCGGCGCGGGCGGCCAATCGCAACCGGTTCCTTGGCGGGCCGTTCCACCCGATCACGGCTCCGACCGGCCCGCTGGCGCCCCGCTGGCGCATAGCAACGGCTCCGTTATACTCGGCGCCCCGATCGGAGGGATCGGGAAAAGGCCAAAGCCGAGGTAGGCGACACGTGACCAGGAAGAGCATTGCCTTCGTCGCCGCGGACACCGCATCGGCGCGCGAAGCCCGGGACCGGCTGGAGGCCCGATACGAAACGGTGCCGCCGGAGGAGGCCGAGGTGGTCGTCGCCCTGGGCGGCGACGGCTTCATGCTCGAAACCCTTCATCGCCATCTCGAGCGCCGCATACCGATATTCGGAATGCATCGCGGCTCGATCGGCTTCCTGATGAATGACTATGGCGAGGACGGGCTCGAGCGGCGCATCGCCGACGCCCAGCCGGTGACCGTCCATCCCCTGCGGATGCAGGCCGTCTGCCGCGACGGCTCGACGATGGAAGCCCTGGCGATCAACGAAGTCTCGCTTCTGCGCGAGACGCGCCTGGCCGCCAAGCTGCGTATCTCCGTCGACGGAATCGTCCGCCTGGAAGAGCTGATCTGCGACGGCGTGCTCGTCGCCACGCCCGCCGGCAGCACGGCCTACAACCTTTCCGCCCATGGACCGATCATACCGGTCGGCGCCAATCTCCTGGCGCTCACACCGATCAGCGCCTTTCGCCCGCGCACCTGGCGCGGTGCTCTCTTGCCCGATTCCAGCGAGGTCGCGATCGAAGTTCTTGACCCCTCCCACCGCGCGGTCAGCGCCGTGGCCGACTACACGGAGGTTCGCGACGTGGCAAAGGTGACGGTGCGCGAGGACCGCTCGATCCCCATAAACCTCCTGTTCGATCCGGAGCACAACTACGAGGAACGAATCCTCACCGAACAGTTTCGCACGGCCTAGGAACCCCGATGTCCAGCCCCAGCGAGAACAGCATCGAGATGATCCGCCGATTGGTCGGCTTCGACACGACCAGTCGCGACAGCAATATGCCGCTGATCGAATGGGTGCGGGACTACCTCGTCGAACACGGCGTGGACTCGACCGTCATCCGGGACGATACCGGCACGAAAGCCAATCTGTTCGCGACCCTCGGGCCTCAGGACCGACCGGGCATCTGCCTCTCCGGCCACACCGACGTGGTCCCGGTCGACGGCCAGGACTGGGCGACCGACCCTTTCGACCTGACCGAGAAGGACGGCCTGCTCTATGGCCGCGGCACCTGTGACATGAAGAGCTTCCTGGCTGTCGCGCTGGCCCTGGTGCCTGAATTCCAGCGTCGCGGCCTTGAGACGCCGATCCATTTGGCCATGTCCCATGACGAGGAGGTCGGCTGCCGCGGCGTGCCGCGCATGCTCGCGCGAATGGGTGACGAGTTGATCCGCCCGGCCATGTGCATCGTGGGCGAGCCGACGAGCATGAAGGTCGTGCGCGGCCACAAGGGGAAGAAAGCCTACCGCTGCGACGTCTACGGGCTCGAAGCCCATTCGTCCCTCGCGCCAAAGGCGGTCAACGCAATCGAATACGCGGCCGAGATCGTGGCGTTCCTGCGGGCCATGGCGCGGCGCAAGCGCGATGAGGGGCCCCTGGACGACGGCTACGACATTCCCCACACGACCGTGCAAACGGGAGTCATCAAAGGCGGAACGGCGATCAATATCGTGCCGCGCCATTGTGGCTTCGAGTTTGAGTTCCGGGTCGTGCCGGCCGACGACCCCGATAGCTGCTTCGAGGAAGCCCGCCGCTTCGCCGCCGAGGAATTGGAACCGGAGATGCGCGCGATCCATCCCGACGCGCGCATCGATTTTTCCCTGCTGTCCGGCTATCCCGGCCTGGACACGGACGAGGGCGATCCGGTCGTTGCTCTGGCCAAGCAGCTCACCGGTGCCAATTCGACCGACAAGGTCGCCTTCGGAACCGAAGCCGGCCTGTTCCAGCAGGCCGAAATACCCACGGTGGTCTGCGGGCCCGGCAGCATCGACCAAGCCCACAAGCCCAACGAGTTCGTCTCTCTCGACCAGATCGCCCTATGCGAGCAATTGATGAAGCGATTGATGGAGCACGTGTGTCGGAACTGACGCCGCATTCGGGACCGCGCTACGACGTACGGATAGAACCCGTCGATATCGGCCGCTGGCGAGCCGGCAATACGGGCACGGACTATGTCTGGAGCTTCGAGGCGGACCGGCCGGGTCCGCATGTCATGGTCAATGCGGTGACTCATGGCAACGAACTCTGCGGCGTGATCGCAGTGGACCTTCTGCTGCGCGAAAAGGTGCGCCCGAAACGCGGCCGCCTGACCCTGTCCTTCGCCAATGTCGAAGCCTATGAGCGCTTCGTTCCGGGCGACCCGACATCGTCGCGTTACGTCGAAGAGGATCTGAACCGCGTCTGGTCGCCGGAAGTATTGGACGGCCCGCGCGACAGCATCGAACTGCGCCGTGCCCGGGCCCTGCGGCCGGTCGTGGACACGGTCGATCTGATGCTCGATATCCATTCGATGCAGCATGACGGCCCCGCCCTCGACCTTTGCGGCATGCCGGAGAAGGGGCGGCGGCTGGCGGCGGGCACCGGCGTACCGGAATGGGTGGTCAGCGACCGGGGCCATGCCGCCGGGCGGCGCCTGCGCGACTACGGTCCCTTCGGCGAAACGGGCAACGACCGTGCGGCCCTGCTGATCGAATGCGGCCAGCATTGGCAGCCAGAAACCGTCGACATGGCGATCCAGGCCAGTTTTCGCTTTCTCCTGTATCTGGAGGCGATCGAGCCGGCGGTCGCGGTCGATCACCTGGACGCCGAAACGCCACCGACGCAGCGCTTCGTCGAAGTGACCGAGCCCGTCACCATCCGCAACGAGAACTTCGTCTTCATCGGCAACTACCGCGGCATGGAGATCGTCGCCAAGGCGGGCACGGCGATCGGCATGGACGGCGACGAGACGGTGCGCACGCCCTATGACGACTGTGTCATGGTCATGCCCTCGCAGCGCCTGCGCCAAGGGCTGACCGCAGTGCGCTTCGGTCGTCTGGTCGGATGAGCGCGGATCGCACGTGAGCGTCGCGGCGCTGCGCGACCGGCTCAGCGCCCTGGTCCTGGCCCTCGGGCTGGGAACGGTCGGTGGCGCGCTTTTTAATCTGATCGATTTACCCCTGGCCTGGATGATCGGATCCATGGCGGCCAATACGGTTGCCGCCATGGCGGGCTGGCGCGTTTCCGTCGCGCCGCGCCTGCGCATCGGCATGATCGCCGTCCTCGGCGTCATGCTGGGCAGCGCATTCACACCCGATCTGGTGAACCATATCGGCGACTGGGCGATCAGTTTCGCGGCGTTGGCGGTGTATTGCGTCATCGCCGGCGGTCTGGCCTTCCTCTACTACCTGCGGGTCGTCGGTTTCGATCCGGCGACGGCGTATTTCTCGGCCGCCCCGGGCGGGCTGCAGGAAATGATCCTGATCGGCAATGCGATGGGCGGCGACGACCGGCAGATCGCGTTGATTCACGCCATGCGCGTGATGCTGATCGTCCTCGTCGTGCCGATCTGGTTCCGCCTCTTCGGCGATTATGACGCGGCCCAGCGGGCGACCTCCGCCGTGCCCTTCCTGGCCGTCTCCGGTTTCGACCTGCTGCTGCTCGCCGTGTCCGGTGCGGTCGGCCTGTTCGTGGCCCAGCTTCTGCGCCTGCCCGCCAGCACCCTGGTCGGCGCCCTTTTGGGCAGCGCGGCCATCCATCTGACCGGCGTGACGGCGGCACGGCCGCCGGCCGAGCTGGTGTCGATCGCCCAGGTCGTCGTCGGCGCGGCGATCGGCTGCCGCTTCACCGGCTTGCCGCTCGCCCGGGTTCTCCGCTCGCTGCGCATTGCCGCGGGCGCGACCCTGGTCATGATCGCCGGATCGGTGATCGCCGCCCTGCTTCTGCATCCCCTGCTCGGGATCCCGACCGAGGCCCTGGTCCTGGCCTTTTCGCCCGGCGGCCTGGCGGAGATGAGTCTGGTGGCTCTCGCCCTGGGCGTGGACGTGGCCTTCGTTTCGTCCCACCATGTTTTCCGCATCATGCTCGTGGTCTTCTTGGCCCCGCTGGCCTTTCGCCTCGTTCACCGCTTCTCCGGGCCGCAACCGGAGGTGCAGAAGCCATCCGAGCCGAGGGACGCATGATCCGGCCTCTCCGCCTCCTTGGATTTGTCGTGCTCTGCGTGGCCTTGTTCGCAACCGCGGCCGCCCATGCCGACGAGGACTACGAGGCGGGTCTCGCCGCCTATGAGGCGGGCGATCACGACACGGCCCGGGAACTCTGGTCTCTCTCGGCCGCGGTCGGCAACGCCCAGGCTGCGACGGGTTTGGGCGAACTCTATCTCACGGGATCGGGGTTCGAGGCCGATCCGGTCCAGGCCGCCGTTTGGTTCCGCCAGGCCGCCGAACAGGACGAGCCGCGCGCCCTCCATCTTCTCGGCATCCTCCATGCCGAAGGACAAGGCGTGCCGCGCGACGAGGAACGCGCG
>JABIRQ010000246.1 GCA_018699755.1 Rhodospirillaceae bacterium
ATAGACGGCGAGGCGCGCGGGATAGGGGGTGTCGGGGGCGACGAACTGAATCGAGAGCACGTCGGTTCCAGCCTTGGCCGATTCGTGGACGGCGCGCACCACGTCGCGGGCGGAAAGGCCGAGCGGCTCATCGCCCCAATCGGGGAAGGCACCCATGTCGAGCACGTCCATGCAGAGCGAGACCCAGGTGCGCTCGACCCCCGTCATGACATGGGGAATGGCCTTGGCGCAGATCGCCGCCATGCCCGCCTCCGCCACCTCGGAGGCCGGGAAGACCAGGGCTCCGTTGGATTTGTAAAGATGCAGGGTCTCGCGGTCGTTGCGGGGTCCCCGCATGCCGATCTCGGCATGACGGGCCGGATCGATGTTCTGGGCGTGCTCCCACATGCGGCGCTGCCAGGTGCCCGCGCCCGGCTCGGTGTTGCCCCAGGCCGCGCCGATATCGTCGAAGGCGTCGCCATGGGCGTCCAGGCTGAGGATGCCGACCTTGCCCGCCGTGGCCCGCGCCATGCCGCGCGCGACGGCATAGCTGGCCGCCGGGACCGAACCGCCCAGGGTGACGATGCGGCAACCGGCGTCGAGCGCCCGGCCGACCATGTCCATGACGCTTTCGATGCCGGTCTTCGGATCGTTCGGGTCGATCTTGGCGTCGCCCATATCGACGGCGGCCAGATGCTCGAAGACGTCCAGGTCGTGTTCGGGCAGGAAGCCGGTGTAGCGCATGGATTGCCGGCGCGTGACCAGCGGCCCCTTGCCCATGTCCGACCATTCGGCCGGATCGCGCCCGGGCGAGGCGGCGGAACCCTGGGGAATGCCGATGAAGGCGACGTCGGCCGCCTTCATATCCGCATCCGTTTCGGCGTAGGGCACAGCCAGCATGGTCGGCTCGCCGCTCGGCAGATAGGGGGTTTCGACTCCCTTGATGCTGGTGCGGAAGGAGACGAGCTTGGTCATGGACGTATTCCCCCCTCGGACCCTCTACCGTATCGTCATGCCCCGGCGAAGTCCGGGGCATCCAGACGACGGCGTAACTGGATTGCCCGGGCTTCGCCGGGCAATGACGACGAGTGGTGGGCGCCGCCCATCAACAATCCAGGGTGTTGTCGAGCTCCCACCGGCTCAGGCTCTTGGCGTAGCGGCCCCATTCGTCGAGCTTGAGGTTGGTGTAGGCGTTTACGAATTCCTTGCCCAACCCCTCGGTCACCACCTTGGACCTGTCCATCAGGCGGACCGCGTCGAGCAGGTTGAGCGGCAGGCGCTTGATGCGCTTCAGGCGGTGGCCCTCCTCGTACATGTTGATGTCGAGGCGCGGGCCCGGATCGCGCTTGTTGGCGACCCCGTCGAGTCCGGCGGCGAGCACCCCTGCCTGGAGCAGATAGGGGTTCGCCGCACCGTCCATCAGGCGCAGTTCGAACCGCCCGGCCTCCGGGATGCGGATCATATGGGTGCGGTTGTTGCCGGAATAGCTGATCGTGTTGGGCGACCAGGTGGCGCCCGAGAGGGTGACCGAGGCGTTGATCCGCTTGTAGCTGTTGACCGTCGGGTTGAAGACGGCGCAGAGCGCGTCGGCCGAATGGACCAGGCCGCCGAGGAATTGATAGGCCAGTTTCGAGAGGCCCATCTCGTCCTTGGAATCGTCGAACAGGTTCTTCCTGCCCGCCATGTCCCAGACCGAGACATGGCAGTGGCAGCCGTTGCCCGTGAGGTTCGGGATCGGCTTGGGCATGAAGGTCGCGCGCAGACCGTGTTCCTCGGCCAGGGTCTTGACCATGTATTTGAAGAAGACGTGGCGGTCGGCAGTGAGCAGGCAGTCGTCGTAGTCCCAGTTCATCTCGAACTGGCCGTTGCCGTCCTCATGGTCGTTCTGATACGGCCCCCAGCCCAGCTCGATCATCGCGTCGCAGATGCGGCTGATCAGGTCGTATTGGCGCATCAGGGCCGATTGGTCGTAGCAGGGCTTGATCTGGGTGTCGCGCCCGTCCGCCGGGGCGGCGCCGTCATCCTGCAGCAGCATGTATTCGCATTCGACGCCGGTCTTCATGCGGTAGCCCAGCTTGGCCGCCTTCGCAATCTGGCGCTTCAGGACGACGCGCGGGGCCTGCTCGACCTCCTTGCCGTCCATCCAGAGATCCGCGGCGAGCCAGCCGACTTCCGGCTTCCAGGGAAGCTGGATCAGGCTGTCGGGATCGGGCACGGCGAACATGTCGGGATGGGCCGGCGTCATGTCGAGCCAGGTAGCGAAACCGGCGAAGCCCGCGCCCGCCTTCTGCATGCCGCCGATGGCGCGCGCGGGCACCAGCTTGGAGCGCAGCACGCCGAACAGATCGACGAAGCTGATGAGGAAATACTTGATCTTCTTTTCCTTGGCGATCTTTGCCAGATCGACGGCCATGGCCCTATCCCCCTGTGCTTGCGGTCCCCGTTGCCGGTTTTCAGTATGGGCGGAGCCGCTTGTCCCGCCAACTTCGCTGAAGCGCTGTTGAAAAAAGCCGGCAGACCCTTCGAGACGGCCCTGCATGCCTCCTCAGAGTGAGGCAAAAATATTGTATTTCCTCATCCTGAGGAGCCCGCACAAGCGAGCGTCTCGAAGGATGATTGGCACAGCGCTCCATTTGGAAAACCCGCTAGATTCGCCCCGGGATCCAGTCGGTCCCGGCGAGCGGCACCCCGGCCATGGCGGCGGCCTCGACCGTCAGCGCCACCATGTCCTCGGGTTCCAGGTTCAGCACATGGCTCTTGCCGCAGGCCCGCGCCATGGTCTGGAGTTCCAAGGTCATGACGGAGAGGTAGTTGCGCAGCCAGCG
>JABIRQ010000303.1 GCA_018699755.1 Rhodospirillaceae bacterium
CGGGACGACCGACCGTGTGCTGGGTGCCGGCGAGCGGCACCATGGCCATGGCGGACGCTTCCATGGTCAGGGCCGCGAGATCCTCGGGCTCCAGCGAATGGACATCGGTCTTGCCGCAGGCCCGCGCCATCATCTGACACTCGATGGTCAGGGTGTGCAGGAAGTTATAGACCCGCTCGGCCGCCTCGTCCGGATCGAGCCGGGCGCGCAGCACCGGATCCTGGGTCGCCACGCCGACCGGGCAGCGCCCGGTGTGGCAGTGGTGGCAGAAGCCCGGCTCGGTCCCCATGGCGCGGTAGTCCTCGACGAAGACTGGCTTGTTGCAGCCGAGCGCGACCATCGCGGCCGAGCCTATGGAGACCGCATCCGCGCCCAAGGCCAGGGCCTTGGCGACATCGGCCCCGGTGCGGATGCCGCCCGAGACGATGAGCTGGACCTTGCGGTGCATGTCCAACTCCTGCAGGGCCTGGACCGCCTGGCGTACGGCCGGCAGGGTCGGGATGCCGACATGCTCGATGAAGACGTCCTGGGTCGCCGCCGTGCCGCCCTGCATGCCGTCGAGGACGATGACATCGGCCCCGGCCTTGACGCAGAGCGGCACGTCGAATTTGGTCCGGGTCGCGCCGATCTTGACGTAGATCGGCTTCTGCCAATCGGTGATCTCGCGCAGTTCCTCGATCTTGATGGTCAGGTCGTCGGGGCCGGTCCAGTCCGGATGGCGGCAGGCGCTGCGCTGGTCGATGCCGACGGGCAGATCGCGCATGCCGGCGACCCGCTCGGTGATCTTCTGGCCCAACAGCATGCCGCCGCCGCCGGGTTTCGCCCCCTGGCCGATCACCACCTCGATGGCGTCGGCCCGGCGCAGGTCATCCGGGTTCATCCCGTAGCGCGAGGGCAGGACCTGATAGACCAGCGTCTTGGACGAGCGGCGCTCCTCCTCGGTCATGCCTCCGTCGCCCGTGGTCGAACTGGTGCCCATCTCGGTGCAGGCCAGGCCGATCGCCTCCTTGGCGTTGGCACCCAGGGCACCGAAGCTCATCCCGGCGATGGTGATCGGGATCTTGAGCTCGATGGGCCGTTCGGCGAAGCGATCGCCCAGGACGACATTGGTGTCGCAGCGCTCGCGGTAGCCCTCAAGCGGATAGCGCGAGACGGAGGCGCCCAGGAAGACCAGGTCGTCGAAACTCGGCAGGCGCCGCTTCGCGCCGAAGCCCCGAATGTCGTAGACGCCCTGGTCCGCCGCCCGGTGGATTTCGGCCAGCACCTCGCGGGGAAAACTCGCGCTTTCGCGCAGGGTTCGGGGATCGACGGTCATGAGACTGGCCTTTGCCTAGTACGAATCCGCGTGGTCGACATCGAAATGGTAGAGCTTGCGGGCCGAGCCGAAGCGCCGGAACTTGGCCGGATCGGCCTCGATCCCGGCGCGGTCGAGCAAGGCGCGGAGGTCGGCCACATGTTGCGCCGTCATTTCCTTCTCGACGCAGTCGGCGCCCAGGCGGCCGGTCTTGCCGCCGACATAGATCGCCGCCTCGTAGATCGAATCGCCGAGATCGTCGCCCGCATCGCCGCAGACCACGAGACGGCCGCGCTGGGCCATGAAGGCGCTCATATGCCCGACGGAGCCGGCGACGACGATATCGACCCCCTTCATCGAGACGCCGCAGCGCGCCCCGGCATCGCCCTCGACCACCACCAAGCCGCCGCGCCCGGTCGCCGCCACGCCTTGCGACGCGTTGCCCGTGACGCGAACCACCCCGCTCATGATGTTCTCGGCCAGGCCCCAGCCGCATTGGCCGTCGATGACGACCGTGGCCTCCTTGTTCATGCCCGCGCAATAGTAGCCGACATGGCCTTCGATCCGGACCTCGATGGGCTGGGTCAGCCCAACCGCGACGCTGTGAGCACCGCGCGGATTGACGACGCGCCAAGCCCGCTCGTTGGTGTCCGGCGGCAGCTTGTGCAGGCGGCCGTTGAGCTCCCGGATCGGGGTTTCGGCCAGGTCGAACTCGATCAATTCAGGCTCCAGTTGTAGATCACCGCGGGCTCCGGCTCCCAGACCCTGGCCGCCTCGACCCCCGGCAGGCCCGCGAGGCTTCGGTATTCCGAGGCCATGGCGACCCAGTTGTCGGTCTCGGCCAGGACGGCGGGCTTGCAGGCGATGCCGTCGCGCAGCACCGCGAAGCCGTCGCGCGTGCCCATGGCGAAGGTGTAGAAGCCGTCGAGATCCTTGAGCCCGGCCTCCATGGCCTCGCGCAGGCTGGCCCCCTCGCCCAGGCGATGGGCGAAATAACGGGCCGCGACCTCGGTGTCGTTGTCGCTTTCGAACGTCTGGCCGCGGCGCTGCAGCCAGAGGCGCAGGCGGTTGTGGTTGCTGAGCGAGCCGTTATGGACCAAGCACATGTCCGCGGCGGCAGTGAAGGGGTGGGAATGCTCGGTCGTCACCGCGCTTTCCGTCGCCATGCGGGTATGGCCGATGCCGTGGGTGCCGGCCATCGCCGCGATCCCGTAT
Organism: Rhodospirillaceae bacterium; assembly: GCA_018699755.1. GTDB lineage: Bacteria > Pseudomonadota > Alphaproteobacteria > CADEGL01 > CADEGL01 > JABIRQ01. The sequence goes on from JABIRQ010000303.1 coordinate 2,510, forward strand.
TTGTCGACCACCGAGGCCGGCTTGCCCTTGTCCTTGTAGACCTCCATCAGGGTGCCGTAGCCCATGATCCGCACCTCGGGATGGTGCTCGGCGAGCCAGGCGCGGACCGCGCCTTCCTCCGCCTCGGCCGAGAGCACCGCGTGGTTGGCCTTGAGGGAGACATCCGTCTCCTCGCCCAAAGCCGCCGCCAGCTCGCCCCCCATGGCGCGCCAGCCGTAGGATTCGTCCGGATGAAAGAGAGTGAGCTTGCACCAGCCCGCTTCGCTCGGGTCGTGATAGACCGCAATGCCCGCGCTGTCGGGTCCGCGATCGGTCATGCCGATCAGCATGCGCGAGAGGTTCGCGCCGAGGGAGGCGCACTGGTCCGGGTTCTTCACGAACAAGCCGACGATGCCACACATGGTGCCGTTTCCCGAATCCGAGGGACGATGGCCTTATTCTACCAGAAAGAAAATATTGTTCCCACTGCGAACATCGCTCATTCCTCGCTCCGCCCATAGGAGATGACCGAGAGGAAGCGGATGGGGAGCTTGTCGAGAGCGTCGGGACCGTGGGGGGCCTGAGCGTCGAAGAACAGGGAATCGCCCGGCGCCATCGCATAGGTCTTGTCGCCGTGGCGATAGGTCATGCGCCCTTCCAGGACATGGATGAACTCCATCCCGGCATGTTGGAAGAGTGGGAAGACATCGGATTTCTCGGTCAGGGTGATGAGATAGGGCTCGACCGCGATCGATGAGCCGAGGGCATGGCCGAGCAACTGGTACTGGTGCCCGGCGCGGGTGCCGCGGCGCTCGATGGTCAGCCCCTCGCCCGCCTTCACGAAGGTCGCGTCCGCGCCCTCCTCGAAGCGCCGAAACAGGGAGGTCACGGGCACGTGCAGGGCTTCGGACAGGGACTTGATGGTGGCGAGGGAGGGCGAGGTCACGCCGTTCTCGATCTTGGACAGCATGCCGGGGGACAGGCCGGCGGCGCGGGCCAGTTCGACCACCGTCATGCCGAGCTGTTTGCGGAAGGCGCGCACCTCGCGCCCGATCGCGGCCTCCAGGCTGTCGCGGTTGCCGCCATGGGGATCCTGGAACTCGCCCGCCGCGCTCATCCCTCCGCCTCCAGCGCGGCGAGTGCGGCGCGGCCGACCGGTCGACCGCCGAACTCGACCATCGCGTCGAGCAGGCAGGCCCAGAGATACTCGGCCGAGGCCCAGTCGCCGAGAAGCTCGTAGGCGAGGACGCCGCCCCGGTCGCGGCGGCAGAGAATCGCATTCATGCGCGCGACCGAAGTCTGGGCGATGGCAAGATCGGGGAAGGCGCGCGGCCGCAGATCGACGGCGCAGAGCTTGGCGAACATCGCCGCCCCCTGCGCGCCCGTAACGGCGAAGCGGAAGCTCGAATCCATGCGCGGCACGGGGAAGCAGAGGCCGGCCGTCTCGATACTCCAGGCGGCTGCGATTTCATCCAGCGCGGCCGTGTCGCCATCGAGGGAAGCGAGCAGGACGGCTTCGGTCGGCGCGAGGCGCAGGGCCAGCAGCCCGTTCGCCTGGACCGCCGCGCGATTGTCCGTATCGAGACCGGTCACGCCGCGTTCGGCCAGCCAGGTCAGGGCGCCCCGCCCCTTCCAACCCGCGCGCGGCAGCGGACTGAGATCGGCTAGGCCGAGCAGACGGGCCGCGGCCATGTCCTCCTTGCCGAAGGAGTCCGCGATTGCGCCGTCGCCGACGGGGGCGAAACGGGCACCGGCCTCGGCGAGAGTCCGGGAGAGCGGGCTGCGGCGCGGCAGATCGGTAGGAGCGAGCCTGGCCATCCTACATCTCCTGCCGCGCGTTATTGGGGTCGTAGTGCGGCAGGGCCACGACCTCGGCCGCCACCATGCGGCCGCCGTGGGAGCGGATCGTGAAGCGCGTGCCCGGCTCGGCCTGATCGGGCGCGACATAGGCGAGGCCGATCACCTTGCCCAGAGCGGGTGAGAAGGCCGCCGAGGTGACTCGGCCCGCGATCGCGCCGTCGCGGATGACGAGATGGCTTTCGGCCGGGGCCGCCTCGCCCGCACGGGTCATGACGAAGCCGACCAGCTTGCGCTTGAGCGGCCGGGCGGCCTGGATGCACAGGGCGCGCTCGCCGACATAAAAGGGCTTCTTGCGGGCCAGGGCCCAGACCATGTCTGCCTCGTGGGGCGTGGTCTCGCCGTCGGTGTCCTGGCCGATGATGATATGGCCCTTCTCCAGGCGCAGCAGACGCTGGGCCTCGACCCCGAAGGGGCGGATGCCGGCCGTCGCACCCGCCGCCGTCAGCGCGTCCCACAGGGCTTCGCCGTAGCTGGCCGGGACGTGGATTTCGTAGCCCAGCTCGCCGACGAAGCCGACGCGCAGCAGGCGCGCGGGAATGCCCGCGACCCGGCCCTCGCGCACACCCATATAGGGGAAAGCCTCAGCCGAGAGGTCGAGATCGGGGCAGAGCGGGGCCAGGACCCGGCGGCTCGACGGCCCGGCGATGTTCACCCCGGCATAGGCGGCGCTGACGTTGGTCACGTCGACATCCAGCCGCCACTGGGCGTTGAACCAGAGCATCTGGCGGTAGACCCCATCGACCCCGCCCGTGGTCGCGGTAACGTAGAAATGCTCGTCATGGAAGCGGCAGGCGACGCCGTCGTCGATCACCGCGCCCGAGGGGCCGCACATCAGGACGTAGCGCGCCCGGCCGACGGCCTGCTTGGCATAGGCGAAGGTGTACATGCGGTTCATGAAATCGGCCGCGTCGGGGCCGCGAATCTCGAGCCCGCCCAGGGTAGAGACGTCGATCAGGCCGACCCCGGTCCGGACCGCCATCGCCTCGGCTTCGATAAGCGCCTCGCGCTCGTCCTCGCGGCCGTAGAAGGCCGGGCGCAGCCACAGGCCCGCCGGCATCATTTGCGCCCCCGCCTCGATATGGCGGTGATGCATGGCGCTGTGGCGCGCCGGCTCGAACCCGCGCCCGGCGAGCACGCCGAAGCTCTCGGACGTGTAGGGCGGGCGCACGGTGGTGGCGCCCATCTCGGCCAGGTCGCGGCCCGCCGCCTCGGCGGCTAGGCGGGCCAGGTTGGCGGCGGTGTGGCGGCCCTGGCTCGGCCCCATGCCGGCGGTCGAGAAACGTTTGAGCAGCTCGATATCCTCGTAGCCCTCGGCCACCGCGTTGCGGATGTCCTTGACCTGCAGGTCCTCGTCGAAATCGACGAAATCCTTGCCTTTGGGATGGGGGAAGATCGGCCAGGGATGACTGACCCCGCCCGCGCCAAGGTCGCCCGGCGCGGGTGGCTCCGCCC
>JABIRQ010000149.1 GCA_018699755.1 Rhodospirillaceae bacterium
CTCGAGTGGGGTGGGGGGTACGAAAGGCTCCCGACAAGGACCGAAGCGCCATGACCGCCGCCAGTCAGGGGACGATGGCGGCGGCCGTGACCTTGTCGGTGGGGCGGCGGCGGATGGTGCTGGCCACGGCCATGTTCACCGGCGCGATCTATTCCCTGAACCTGACCCTGGTCTCGATCTCCCTGCCCTTCATGCAGGGCAGCTTTTCGGCCACGCCGGACCAGATCAGCTGGGTCGTCACCGCCTTCATCGTCGGCATGACGGCGATGATCACCTCAACCGGCTGGATCTCGGCGCGGCTGGGGCGCAAGCGTCTCTACACCCTCTCCCTCGCCGCCTTCACCCTGATCTCGCTGATGTGCGGCAACGCCGATTCGCTGGAGGAGGAGGTCTTGTGGCGCTTCCTCCAGGGAGTTTCGGGCGCGCCGCTGATCCCGCTGTCCCAGTCCATCGTGATCGACGTCTATCCACGGGCAGAATCGGCCCGGGCGCTGGGGATCTGGGCCATCGGCATGATGGTCGGGCCGGTGATCGCGCCGCCGATCGGCGGCTGGATCACCGACCTCTACGGCTGGCCCGCCGTCTTCTTCATCAATCTGCCGATCGGCCTCTGCGCCTTCCTGGGGGCGATCCTGTTTATTCCCTCGACCCGGGCCGAGCGCGGCCGGCGGATCGACGCGGTCGGGTTGGGCACCCTGGTGGTCGGGCTGGTCGCCATCCAGCTCATGCTGAATCGGGGCACGCGGCTGGACTGGTTCGCCTCGGGCGAGATCCTGATCACCTTCTCGATCGGCGTGGCCTTCCTCTACGCCTTCGTCGTCCATGCCCTGACCGGGCGCGACACGCTGATCGACCCGGCCATGTTCCGCGACCGGAACTACGCCTTCGGGATTTGCCTGATCGCGTTCTTCGGCGCCCAGGTCTTTCTGCCGACCCTGCTGCTGCCGCTGATGCTGAAAAACCTGGTGCATTATCCGATCGATATGATCGGCCTGCTGCTCGCGCCTCGCGCCCTCGGCATCATGATCACCTCGCCCATCACCGGGCGGCTGGCCCAGCGCAGCGACCCGCGCCTGCTGGTCGTCGCCGGCTTCCTGATGATTTCGACATCCTACTGGTTCATGGGCCAGTGGAACCTGGATGTCGGGCCGTGGGAGGTCGCCTGGACCGGCCTGTTGCAGGGCGCCGGCTCGAACCTGATCTTCGTGCCGCTGAACGCATTGACCTTCCGAACCCTGGACGGGCGCTACCGAGGCGACGCGGTGCCGCTGTTCTATCTGGTGCTCAATCTAGGGGCGAGCGCGGGTATCGCCACGGTCATGACCTATCTGACCCAGGACACCCAGACGGCCCACGCGATCCTGAGCGAGAACATCACCCTGTTCGGCGACGCGGCGCGCGATACCATGGCGATGGCCGGTATCGAGCGCGAGGTGAGCCGACAGGCGGGCATGATCGCCTACAACAACACGTTTATCTTCATTGCCGTCATGGCCGTGCTGCCGGCGCCCTTCGTCTACCTGCTGCGGCCGGTGCGGACATGAATGATGTCGGCCAGAGGGACGGGCGACCCCTGTCCGGCGCGCGCCTCTGGCTGACCATCCTCGCGGTCATGCTGCCGACGACCGTCTATGTCCTGGATCTGACCATCGTCACCGTCGCCCTGCCCCATATGCAGGGCAGCTTCTCGGCCACGGCCGATCAGATCGCCTGGGTGCTGACCGGCTATCTGGTCGGCCAGTCGATCGTCACGGCGTGTTCCGGCTGGCTCAGCCAGCGCTTCGGGCGCAAGCAGATATACCTGCTGGCGACCGTCGGCTTCACCATTATCTCGGTGTTCTGCGGCATGGCCGGCAGCCTGCAGGAGGAGGTCTTCTGGCGCGTCCTGCAGGGCATGTTCGGCGCGCCGCTTCTGCCGCTTTCGCAAGCCATCATGCTCGACATCTTCCCGCGCGAGAAGCACGGCACGGCCAATTCGATCTGGGGCATGGGCATCCTGATCGGCCCGGTGCTGGGGCCGACGGTGGGCGGCGTCCTGACCGAAGCCTATAGCTGGCCCTGGGTCTTCTACGTCAATGTGCCGGTGCTGATCCCGGCGCTCCTCGGGGTCTGGCTGCTGGTGCCGCGCACGGCGCGCAACCCGGAGCACCGCCTGGACTGGTTCGGCTTCAGCGCGCTAATCCTCGCCGTCGGGGCGTTCCAACTCGCCCTGAACCGGGGCCAGCGCGAAGACTGGTTCGCCTCGACCGAGATCGTCGTCGAGGCCGGGATCGCGGCCCTCTTCCTCTATGTCTTCCTGGTCCACAGCTTCACCAGCCGCAACCCCTTCCTGCGCCCGGGCATCTTCGCCAACCGCAATTACAGCCTGGCGGTGGTCTATGTCTTCTTCTTCGCCATCCTGATCCAGTCGCCCATCGTTCTGCTCTCGCTCTATTTCCAGACCCTGGGCGGCTATCCGGTCGAGGAAGTCGGCTGGCTGCTGACCCCGCGCGGAGTCAGCGCCTTCGCCTCGATGATGCTGGGCGGGCCGCTGTTGGCGCGCTTCGATCCGCGCATCATCATGCTGGTCGGCCTGGCTTGTTTCGGCACCTCGACCCTGTTCATGAGCCAGTGGACCCCGGACGTGGACGCCTGGACCGTGGCCTGGACCGGCCTGATCCAGGGGGCGGGCTCGGGCTTCGTCTGGGTGCCGCTGGGCACCCTCGCCTACGCCACCCTGGCGCGGCGCGACCTGGACGACGGCATCGCCATGGTCCACCTGACCTTCACCCTCGGGGCGAGCATCGGCATCGTCGCCGTGATCAACGTGATGCTGACCGGCACGATCACGAGCCACGCCGTGCTGACCGAATTCGTCACCCCCTTCACCCAGACCCTGGCGGGCGACGCCGCGCGCGGCGCCTGGAACCTGGAGGCGCGCAAGGGCCTGGCCCTGGTCGATCATGTGATCAACCGCCAGGCCGGGGTGATCGGCTATTCCAACGCCTTCCTCGCCCTGACCGTCATCGCCTATTCCCTGATCCCCTTCGTCTGGCTCTTCGTGAAGACTCGCGAGAGCGGACACACGGATACGGCGGGGCCGGCGTAGGGCGGCGACGCTTCACTACGACGCGCCGCGCCCCGCGGCCGCACGGACGCTGCCGATGGATGCGAGAACGGCGCCCGCGAAGCAGACGGCGAGGCCGGCCAGGGTGGCGTTGGAGTGGTCGACCCGGCCCTCGATGGCCTGCATCAGGAAGACGACGAAGGGGATCAAGGCCGCGGCCGTGCCGACCGTGAGGGATGAGCTGAGCGAAATCGCCTTCTGCACGGCGTAGACGGGGAAGGCCAGTACGACGACTCCGATGGCCACGGCCAGGGCGATGGCAGCGGGCGGCACCGGGGCCTTGGCGTCGAGGCCGAGCCGCCAGGCGCCGAAAGCCAGGAGGAGGTAGAGGGGAAAGCGCAGGGCATAGAGGACGCCCGGCCCGACCCCTTTCCGGTCGAGGCGCTGGCCGGAGAGGATCATCACCGTGATGCAGATCCCGGCCAGGGTGGCCAATGCGGCCCCCGCGAGGGCGACGAGCGGCCCGCCGCGCACGAAACCCGACCAGCCGAAAACCGTGATGAGGACGAGCAGCAGGAGGCCGGCCGCAAGGACGGCGTTGCCCGCGCGCTGGAGAAAGCCCTGGGCCGCCTCCGCCTCCACCACACCAAAACGCCCGGCGACGAGCGCGGTCAGCGGAATGATGCCGGTGAACAGGGTGAAGGCGACGGCCGGCTCAACCAGTTGGACGGAGGCGAAATAGAACACCCAGCCTCCGGCCGTGGCGAGGTTCAGAACGATCAGGGCGCGGCTGTTCGCCAGGGCGATGGCGATCTGCGCCGGATCGCGGCGCCCGGACCAGAGACCGACGACCAGCGCGGAGGGCCCAAAGACCAACAGGCCCATCAGGAACCCGTCCATGCGTTGCAGGGTGCCGCCCAGGAAGACGGCCTGCACCGCATCCAGGAACACGAAGGTCGCGCACCAGGCGAGGCCCGGCAGCCATGCCCTCATCGCGGATCGCTGGTCACGCCGCCTGTTTGCAGATCTCGGCGATCTGGCGGCCGGCGAGGTCGATATCCTCGGCCTCGATGCCGTAATGGGTGACGAAGCGCAGGCGGCGGCCCTTGGCCGGGTTGATGCGCACACCCGCGCCCGCCAGGTCCGCGACGAAGCGCACCGGATCCGGCCCACCCTCGGGCAGTTCCACGAAGACCATGTTGGTCTGGACCGCATCGGGATCGATGGCCAGGCCCGCCTCGGCCAGATGACCGGCGAGGCGCTTGGCCGTCGCATGGTCCTCGGCCAGGCGCTCGACCATCGAGTCGAGGGCGACCACGCCGGCGGCCGCGAAAATACCAGCCTGGCGCATGCCCCCGCCCGCCGCCTGGCGCCAATGGCGCGCCGTCTCGATGAAATCGCGGCTGCCGCAGAGCACCGAGCCGACCGGGCAGGCCAGGCCTTTGGTCAGGCAGAAGGTGATCGAGTCGACGGGCCGGACGAGATCGGCGGCAGGCACGCCGAGAGCGACCGCCGCGTTGAAGATGCGCGCACCGTCGATATGGACCTTGAGGCCGCGCGCGTTGGCCGCATCCGCCAGGGCCTGCGTCTTCTCGGGCGAAAGGCAGATGCCGCCTGCCGCGTTGTGGGTGTTCTCCAGGCAGAGCAGCTTGGCGTTCGGATGCAGCACGCTGTGGGGGAAGACGGCCGCCTCGACCTGAGCCGGGGTCATGAAGCCGCCGCCGGTCTGCACCGTGCGCGGATAGACCGAGCCCAGGGTGGCGATATGTCCGGCCTCGTTGTTGGCGATATGGCAGGCCGCATCGAGAATCACCGAATCGCCGCGATCCGTGTGGGTCAGCACGGCGGCGAGGTTGCCCATGGTGCCGCTGAGGACGAGCAGCGCCGCCTCGGTCCCCAGGGCCTCGGCCGCCTTCTCCTCAAGCGCGTGGACCGTGGGGTCGTCGCGGTAGTAGTCGTCGCCCAGTTCGGCCTCGTACATGGCCTTGCGCATCTCGGGCGAGGGGTGCGAGACGGTGTCGCTGCGCAGGTCGATCAGCCGGTTCATGGTTTCCTCCCCCAAGATATCGGACGGCGGCGATTAGAGCATTCGGAACGCGCCACGAGAAACCCCCTCTTCCCGCCTTCCGCCGCCGGTCATGTCAGAGGCCCAAAGCCTGTAAGGATATCCTATACTCCGGCACGCCGTTCCCGATAACCGGACATCCATTCAATAATATGTTCGTTAGCCTGCTCGAAAAATTCGTCACTCTCTGGGTCGTCATCGACCCGATCGGGACCATTCCGGTCTTTCTCGCCGTGACCGCCGGCATGGCGAGTTCGACGCGCCGGAAGATCGCCTTCCAGGCGGCGCTTTTCGCTTGCGGCGTGTTGCTGTTCTTCCTGGTCGCCGGCCAGCTTCTGATCGACGCTCTCGGCATCAGCCTGCCGGCGTTCCAGATCGCCGGCGGCATCGTGCTGTTCCTCTTCGCCCTCACCATGATATTCGGCGCATCCAAGCCGGCCTCCGAAGTCGAAGACGCGGAGAAGACCGGACAGGACGCATCGCCCGCGATCTTCCCTATCGCCGTGCCGTCCATCGCTGGGCCCGGCGCGATGCTCGCGGTCGTCCTGTTGACGGACAACAACCGCTTCAGCATCGAGGAACAGGCGATAACGGCCGGTCTGATGCTCGCCGTGGTCTCGGTCACCTTCGTCCTGATGCTCGCCGCCGGCCCAATCCTGAAGGTCATTCGGCTTAGCGGCGCAGCCATCGTCAGCCGCGTGATGGGGCTGATCCTGGCCTCGGTCGCTGCGGATAACGTCATTGCCGCCATTATCGAACTGTTACGGACGACCGAGATCTAGCAACACCGAGCGCACACCGACACCTCCGGGAGACCCCACCACCATGATCGCCGCCACTTTCGC
>JABIRQ010000260.1 GCA_018699755.1 Rhodospirillaceae bacterium
CAGCTTCGTGCCGGGCGCGGCCAGGGCGGCGGGCAGGGCGGCCAGGCCGAGAGAAGCGCCCGCCCTGTGGCCGTAGCCGCCCGAGCCGATCAGGGCGACGGCGTTATCGCCCTGCCAGACCACGTCGTTGCGCCAGGGGTCCATATCCGGCGAGGCGACCCGCAGCAGCGCCATGCGCCGGTCGCCGTCGTCCGCCGAACCGCCCGCGACGAGCGCGCCCAGCCCGGCCTCCGCCGGAGTCATGGTCCGGTCGGCGTCCAGGCCGATCGCGGGCACCGCGCGTTCCAGGCGCAGGCTGTCCCAGGCGCGCAAGCCCATGGCGCGCAAACCGTGTTCCTCTCCCGCCGCCGCGACGGCATCGTGGAGGTGGCGCAGGAAGTCCATGGGCGTGAGTAGCCAATGGTCGCCGCAGCCCGTCTCGTCCAGGCGAATGACGGTGGCCGGGGCATAGCCCAGTCCGGCCTTCGCGATTCCGCCCTCGGGCAGACCCGCGTCGGACAGATCGGCGAAGATATCGGCCTTGCCGCAGGCGCGCAGCACCTCGCCCGCCTTGGGGCCGGTCAGCAGAAGAATGCCGTGCCGCCCGCTCTCGTTTTCCAGACGCACATTTTCTAGCCCCGCCGGGCCGTCGGCCGGCAGTTGGCGCCACAGCCAGTCATGGTCGCGCCGTTCGTGTTCGCCCGGGCCGATCAGCAGGAATTCGTCGTCTTTCGTTCGCGCGATTCGCAGGCAGGTCGCGACGCGGCCGGTCTTGGTGAGAAACGGCGCGACGGCTGCCCGGCCGGGCGCCGGAAGGGAGGCGGCGGACAAGGTCTCCAGGAAACCCTCGGCGCCGGGGCCCGAGATCTTGAAGAGGGAGAGATAGGAGAAGTCGGCCAAGGCCGAGGCCTCGGCGGCGACCGCAACCTCGCGCCCCACGGCGGCCTGCCAACGCGGGCGCCGGAAGGAGGACGGCTCGGCCGGATCGTCGTCCGGTCCGGCAAACCAGTTCGCGACCTCCCAGCCGTTGCGCACGCCGAAGACCGCGCCTTCGGCGTTCAGGCGGTCGTAAAGGGCGCTGGTGCGAGCCGGGCGGCCAGCGGCGCGTTCGCCGTAGGGATAGGGGATGGCGTTGGAGAAGGTATGGCCGGCATGGACCACGTCGAAGGTGAAAGCCCGGTCGGCATGGATGCCGAAGCGTCGGACGTCCAGCTCGCTCATATCCTCCTCGGGCTCGCCCTCGGCGATCCATTGGGCCAGGTATTTGGTGAAACCGGCCTGCATGATGCCGGCGGCGTAGCCCGCCGCGATAAAATGATTGGGCACGCCGGGCACCGGGCCGAGCATGGGCTGATGGTCCGGGGTGCGGCTGGTCGGGCCGTTGTAGATCGTCTTGATGCCTACCTGGCCGAAGGCCGGGATGCGGGCCATGGCGGCGGCCAGGAAGTCGGTCGAGCGATCCAGATTCGGGGTCATCAACTCCTGCCCGAATTCCGGCGGGATGCCGTCCTTGAAGACGAATTCGGGCTCGTGCTCGTAGACGCCGGAGAGGAAGCCGCCGCCCTCCTGGCGCATATTGAAGCCGCCGGCGGGATCGCGCAGCAGCGGCAGCTCGTGGTCCAACTCGCGGATCGGGGGATAGTCCTCGGTCGCCATGTGCTGATGCATGAAGACGATCAACGGCAGGGTCACGCCGACCATGGCGGCGATCTCGGGCGACCACATGCCGGCGCAATTGATCACGACCTCGGCCCGGATCGTGCCCTTGTTGGTCACGACCTCCCATTCGTCGCCCAGCCAGGTCAGGGATTCGACCTGCTCGCCGATGCTGATCTTGGCGCCCATGGCGCGCGCGCCGATCGCGTAGGCCATGGTGATGCCGGTCGGGTCGGCATGGCCGTCGCCGAAGGTGTGGGCGCCGGCGATCAGGCCGTCGGTCTCGATGAACGGGAAGAGGCGCTTGATCTCGTCCGGGCCGATGATTTCCATTTCCACGCCCAGGGCCTTGGCCTTGGCGAGAGCGCGCTTGAAATCGGTGACATGCTCGGGCTGGGTCGCCAGACGGATGGCGCCGGTGCGGTGAAAGCCGGTGGCCTGCCCGGTCTCGGCCTCGAGCGCGGGAAACAGCGCCGTCGTCTCGACCTGCAGGCGGGTCAGCAGGGCGCTCGCGCTGTAATGGGCGACATGGCCCGCCGCGTGCCAGGTGGCGCCGGCCGTCAGGTCGTTCTTCTCGACCAGCAGGCAATCGGTCCAGCCCAGCTTGGCCAGATGGTACAGCAGGCCGCAGCCCGTCACCCCGCCACCGATCACGACGGCGCGTGCAGTCCTGTTCATGCAACTCTCTCCCTCGTTCCGGCCCTCGTTCCAGCCCTCGTTCGAGACGGCCCGGCCGGGCGCATTATGGCCCAGGCGGCCGAGTGTCGAAACGCCGCAAAGCCGCTTTGCGGTCTTTGCCCTGGATTAAAGGATCGCGGCGAAACCATATGCATTATGTTCAGACACGCACGAATTCGCGGGCCAGGACGGCGCGCAGACAGGAGTTCGATATCATGTCCATTCAGGCCCAGAACACGGCAGCCAGCCATGCGGTGATGGCCGCGTTGCGTTTCTCGGTGAAGACCGGGGTCAAGCCCCGCACCCTGACGGCCGCGATGACCGGCGGAAAGCCGGAGCGCCTGGGCCAATACGAAAGCCGCGAGGTTTCGATCCGCGATGCGCGGCCTTTCGCCGCGGACCTGTCCCTCGACGTGCAGGGATTCGAATTGCGCCGCCAGGATTCGGCCGTGCGCGACTTCTACGACGAGGCGGAGTTGCGCCGCGTCTATTACCCGGAGGTGCTGGATCTGGTGCGCGAAGCGACGGGGGCGAGCCGCGCCCTGGTCTTCGATCACACCATCCGCACGGAAAGCGGCGAGGGCGCCGCCGGGGGCGCGGGTCGTGTGCCGGTGCGCCAAGCCCATAACGACTATACGGAGATTTCCGGCCCGCAGCGGGTGCGTGACCTGGTCGACGATCCGGCCGAGGCCGAGCGTCTGGCCGAAGGCCGGTTCGCGGTGATCAATGTGTGGCGACCGATCCGCGGGCCGCTCTTGCGCGCCCCCCTGGCCGTGGCCGATGCGCGCAGCGTGGCCGAGGGTGACCTGCAGGCCGCCGACCTCGTCTATCCCGACCGGGTGGGCGAGATCTACGAACTGGCCTACGGGTCCCAGCACGGCTGGTACTACGTCCCCGCGATGACCGCGGACGAGGCGCTTCTCATCAAGAGCTACGACAGCGCGCGCGACGGCCGCGCCCGCTTCACCCCGCACAGCGCCTTCGACGACCCGACCATGCCCGAGGACGCGCCACCGCGCGAAAGCATCGAAGTGCGCGTGCTGGCGTTTTTTGAGGAATAGAGAGGCAAGGCACGCCACGCGAGCCTATACTCACGCCGGGATACCATGGCGGAAGGCAGCCATGGCGGTCGGGGTGGGGGTCTTGGCAGAGACCGGCCGCTCCCCGATCCAAATTGGGAAAGGGGAAATGTTATGGCGAGTGATGCCGAAATCGTACAGCGTGGATGGGAGGCTGTCGGGCGCGGGGACTGGGATGCGTTGATCGCGGACTACACGGAAGACATGATCTTCGTGATGCCCGGTCAGAATGACGTCCTGGAAGGCACGGCGGCATTTCGGAACGCGCTGGAGAACATCGGCGCTGCCCTGCCGCCGGGATTCGAGATCACTTCGATCCGCCATATCGGGGAAACCGGAGAGGTCGTATCGGTCGTCGAGTGGAAGAGCGACAAGGTCCCCGACGGGAGTCAGCTTGCCGTGCTGTTCAGGTTCGACGACGGCAAGGTCGCTGAAGAACGGTGGTTCGTCGATACAGAGCAGTGGAAAGCCGCTTTTTGAGCGACGCTTTCGCTTCACGGCGAGAGCGGGGCTGCCATACGGATGCGGTCGTGTGGATTTCTCCTACAAGCGCGTGCGTATGATCTGATCGGCGGCGATTGCATGCCGGTCTATACTCCCGCCGGGAACTAGGGCGGGAGAGGGCCATGGCCGAGGCGGTTCGGATCGACGGCGGGCGGTTGCTCGCCGATCTTCATGAATTGCGGAATTTCGGGCGCTGCGATCCGGGAGTCGTGCGGCGGTCCTTTTCGGACGCCGACAGGGAATCGCGCGACTGGCTGCGCGGACGCTTTGCCGAAGCTGGGCTCGACGCCCGGATCGACGGGGTGGGCAACGTCATCGGGCGTTCGGCCAATCCCGGCCCGGCCCTGCTGATCGGCTCCCACAGCGACACCCAGCCGCGCGGCGGCTGGCTCGACGGCGCGATGGGCGTGATCTACGCCCTTGAGGTCGCCCGCGCCCTGGCCGAAAACGATGCGACCAGGAATCTGGCCGTCGATGCGGTTGCCTGGATGGACGAGGAGGGCACCTTTCTCAATTGCCTGGGTTGCCATTCTTTCATGGGCAGTCTGCCGGACGGCCTGCTGGCGCGCGCGACCAGCTACGACGGATTGACGGCGGCCGAGGAGATCAAGGCCGCGGGCTACGACAAGGCCGCGCCGGCGCGCTGGGAGCCGGAGCGCCATGTCGGCTATCTCGAGGCCCATATCGAGCAGGGGCCGTATCTGGAGGAGCAGGGCAATCGCGTCGGCGTGGTCACCTCCATCGTCGGCCGGCGCAACGTCACCCTGACCTTCGAGGGCGAGCAGAACCACGCGGGCACGACGCCCATGGACCGGCGCAAGGATGCGGGCATGGCGGCGATCCGGCTGGGCGCGGCGATCGACGCGGCGTTCAAGACGATCGCCGGGCCGGCCACGGTCTGGACCATCGGCGATCTGACGATCGAGCCGGGCAAGACGACCAGCATCGTGCCGGGCCGGGCGGTCATGCATTTCCAGTTCCGCGACCCCGAAGC
>JABIRQ010000488.1 GCA_018699755.1 Rhodospirillaceae bacterium
CGACGCACTGGGTCCGCTCGATCGCCACGCCCCACGGCGAGCCGGACGGGTCGATCGTCTGGGACGGCCTGACCTTCGACATCACCGCCCAGAAGGAAGCCGAACAAGCCCTCGTCAAAGAACGCGAGCGCCTGAATGCGGTCTCGCGCAACCTGCCGGGAACCATCTTCACCCGCATCCGCCATCCGGACGGGCGCGTCGAATACCCCTTCGTCAGCGCCGGCCTCACGACCTTGTTGGGCTGGTCGGGGGACGACGCCGAGGTCGATTCGCGGCTTCTGGTCGAAGCGACGCATCCGGACGACCGCAACACCTGGCAAGGCACCTACGAACAATCGGCCGAGACCCTGGAGCCATGCGTGTTCGAGCGCCGCATGTATACGCGGGCCGGCGAACTCAAATGGGTGCGCAGCATCGCCCAGCCGCGGCGGATGCCTGACGGCGCGATCGTCTGGGACGGAATATCCCTCGACGTCACGGCGGAGCACGTCGCGAAGGCGGCGCTGAGCGAGACCCGGAACCGCCTGGTCGAGGCGATCGAGAGCATCGCCGAAGGCTTCGCTCTCTATGACGAAGACGACCGCCTCGTGCTCAGCAACGAGCACTACCGGCGGATGTTCGGCCCGGCCAGGGAGCTGATGGAAAAGGGGGCGAGTTTCGAAGCGATCGTCCGCCGCTCGGTCGAGACGGGCATGGTCGCGGATGCCGCCGGCGAGCCGGACGGATGGATCGCCGGGCGCGTCGCCGCACATCGCAACCCCACGGGCGCCTTCGAGCAGACCTTGTCCGACGGGCGGGTCATCCGGGTCGAGGAAAACCGCACGCCTTCTGGCGGCATCGCGGGCCTGCGCGTCGACGTGACCGAGCTCAAGACCCGGGAGGCGGAGCTCGTCCGGCGAACCGGCTATCTCCATGCCGTGCTCGAACACATGCACCAGGGAATCGTCCTCTTCGACGCCGATCTCTCGATCGTTCTGGCCAACGACGCTTGGGGCGACATGCTCGAGCTGCCGCCGGAGTATCGCTCCCCCGGCGAACAGTACGAATCGCTGCTGCGCTTTCTCGTTCGACGGGGCGATTTCGGCGCCGCGCGCGACGAGGACGAACTCGTTGCGGATTGGCTGGCCCGGGCGCGCAGTCCCGAGCCGCTGCATTACGGCTGGCGGACGCCGAAGGGAAGAAGCCTCGCCGTCGCCCGCAACCCGATGCCGGGCGGCGGCTTCGTCGCCACCCTGACCGACGTGACCGACGCCGAGCAGGCGGCGGCGGAGTTGCGCGTCAAGGAAGCGCAGCTCCGCAGCGTCCTCGACAATATCGTCGACGGCATCCTCATCGTCGGCCCGGACGGCACGATCCGTTCCGCCAACCCCGCCGCCGGCCGGATATTCGGTTACGACCAGGACGACCTCGCCGGCCTGTCGGTGCGCGAGCTTCTCCCGGTGCAATACGACGCCGCGCAGGACGAAGGCGCGCCCGGGCGCGACGCCCTCGGCGCGGCGATCTCCCCGCGCGAAATGATCGGGCGCCGCAAGGACGGATCGCAATTCCCCGTCGATCTGGGGATGAGCGTGGCACCGGTGGGCGAGGAGGAAGTGACCGTCCTGCTGATTTACGACCTGACCGAGGACAAGGAGCTTCGGGCGCAGCTCTTCCAGGCTTCCAAGTTGAGCACCTTGGGCGAGATGGCGGCGGGCATGGCCCATGAACTCAACCAGCCGCTCAGCGTTATTTCGATGGCGGCGGAGAACGCGGCGCTCGATCTCGAGGAGGGCACGCCCGAGCCGGACAGCCTGCGTCAACGGTTCGAAGCCATCCACGCCCAAGCCCAGCGCATGGGCGAGATCATCCGGCACATGCGCATTTTCGCCCGCCGGGACCGGCTGATCCCCGAGCCGTTCGACCCCGGCCAAGCGACCCGCCAGGCGGTGGGCATGGTCGACGAGCAGCTTGCCCTCAATCGGGTCGAACTGCGCCTGTCGGTTCCGGACGCAGCCCCGCCGGTGCTCGGCCATCCGGTCCGCCTCGAGCAGGTCGTCATGAATCTGGTCCGCAACGCCCATGATTCGATCGAGGCCCGATCGGCCGATGGCGACACGCCCGCCAACCGCGTCGTCACGGTCCGTCTGGCTGTGCTGGAAAAGGACGACAAGGTCGCGATCACGGTCGACGACACCGGCGGCGGAATCCCGGTCGATGTTCTGCCGCACCTGTTCGATCCCTTCTACACCACGAAGGAACCCGGGCACGGCACCGGACTCGGCCTGTCCGTCGCCTACGGCATCGTGGGTGAGATGGGCGGCACGCTCCAGGCCGAGAATCTGGAGGACGGTGCCCGGTTCACGATACTTCTGCCCACGGCCGGAGACGACGGCGATGCGGGCGGGAAGGAAGCGTCATGAGCGCGCGCATCCTGATGGTCGAGGACGAGACGGCCGTCGCCAACGAGCTGTCGCAGTTCCTCATGCGCCGGGGCCACCGGGTCACGCCCGCCTCGAACGGGGGCGAGGCGATGGAGCGGCTCGCGGACGCGGCTTTCGATCTGGTCATCACCGATATCCGCATGCCCGGCCTCGACGGACGCAGCCTGATCGCGCGCCTTCAGGCCGCCACCACCGCGCC
>JABIRQ010000225.1 GCA_018699755.1 Rhodospirillaceae bacterium
AGGGCTGCCTGATCGATTTCTGCCGCGCCTATTTCGAGGTGCCGGACGTGCCCGTGCGCTTCCGGCCCAGCCATTTCCCCTTCACCGAGCCCTCGGCCGAGGTCGATATCGGCTGCAGCCGCGAAGGCGGGGGTTTGCGCATCGGCGCGGGCGGCGACTGGCTCGAAATCCTGGGCTGCGGCATGGTCCATCCCAAGGTGCTGGCCCATTGCGGCGTCGATCCCGAGCGCTGGCAGGGCTTCGCCTTCGGCATGGGGATCGAACGCATCGCCATGCTGAAATACGGCATTCCCGATCTGCGCACCTTCTTCGAAGGCGACATTCGCTGGCTGCGCCACTACGGCTTCGTGCCGCTGGAGACGCCCAGTCTGATCGGGGGGTTGAGCGCGTGAAGTTCACCCTCTCCTGGCTCAAGGACCATCTCGAGACCGAGGCCGGCCTCGGCGAGATCTGCGACACCCTGACCGCCATCGGGCTGGAACTGGAAGGGGTCGAGGACAAGGCCGCCGGATTGGAGCCCTTCACCGTCGGCTATGTGATCGAAGCCAAGCCCCATCCCGATGCCGATCGCCTGCGCGTGTGCCGGGTCGCGACGGCCGAAGGCGAGGTCCAGGTGGTCTGCGGCGCGCCCAATGCGCGCACCGGCATGAAGGGGGTTTTCGCCCCGGCCGGGGTGACTGTGCCGGGCACCGGGGTCGAACTGACCAGCGCCACGATCCGCGGCGTCGACTCGAACGGCATGCTGTGTTCCGAGCGCGAGATGGGCCTGTCGGACGAGCATGACGGCATCATCGAGCTGCCCGAGGACGCGCCCGTGGGCGCCTCCTTCGCCGCCATCGCGGGTCTCGACGATCCGGTCGTCGACGTCGCCATCACGCCGAACCGCCAGGACTGCACCGGCGTGCATGGCATCGCCCGCGACCTCGCGGCGGCGGGCCTCGGCACGCTCAAGCCGTTCGACGAGTCCCCGGTCGAAGGCGCTTTCGACAGCCCGGTCGCATGGCATCGCGATTTCGCGCCCGGCCACGAGGGCGCCTGCCCGATGGTCGTGGGGCGCAGCTTCCGCAATATCGTCAACGGCCCCAGCCCGGCCTGGATGCAGGCCCGCCTGCGCGCCATCGGGCTGCGCCCGATCTCGGCCCTGGTCGATATCACCAACTACGTGACCATGGATCTCGGCCGCCCGCTCCATGTCTTCGATGCCGCGAAGATCGGCGGCGCCCTGGTCATGCGCATGGCGAAGGCGGGGGAGACGGTGCTCGCCCTCGACGGCCGCGACTACGCCCTGACGCCCGAGATGACCGTGATCGCCGAGGCCGGCGAGGCCGATTCGCCCGGCGCGGTGCGCGCCATCGGCGGCATCATGGGCGGCGAGGAGACGGGGGTGACCGAGGCGACGACCGAGGTCTTCCTCGAGGTCGCCCTGTTCGACCCCATCCGCACGGCGGCCACGGGCCGCGCCCTCGGCATCGAATCCGACGCCCGCTATCGCTTCGAACGCGGGGTCGATCCGCGCTCCGCCCTCTGGGGGGCCGAGGTCGCGGCGCGCCTGATCCTGGCGCTCTGCGGCGGCGAGGCCAGCGCGCTCACGATCGCGGGCGAGATGCCCGAGGATCGCCGCACGGTCGATCTGCGCCCCGGCCGGGTCGAAAGCCTGGGCGGCGTCGCGGTGGCCCCGGCCGACCAGCGCCGCATTCTCGACGCCCTGGGCTTCGAGACGGAAGAGGCCGGGGACGCGATCCGCGCCACCGTGCCGACCTGGCGTCAGGATATCGGCGGCGAGGCGGACCTGGTCGAGGAGGTGCTGCGCATCCGGGGCTACGATGCGATCCCGCCCGTCTCGCTCTCCCTCGACGGCGAATTGCCGGGCCTTGCCATCGACCTCTCCCTCCAGCGCGCGCGCCGGGCGCGCCGGGCCCTGGCCCAGCGCGGCATGGTTGAGGCCGTGACCTGGTCCTTCATGCCCTCGGGCCGGGCCGCCGGCTTCCGCGCGGAAGATGCCGCCGCCCTGCCCTTGGCCAATCCGATCAGCGCCGATCTCGACGAGATGCGTCCCTCGATCCTGCCCAACCTGCTCGCGGCGGCGGCGCGCAACGCGGCGCGCGGCCATGGCGATATCGCCCTGTTCGAGGTCGGCCCGCAATACGCCGACGCCACGCCGGAGGGGCAATCGCGGGTCGCCGCCGGGGTGATCGCGGGCCTGGCCCGGCCGCGCCATTGGACGGCGAAAGCCCGCCCGGCCGACGCCTTCGACGCCAAGGCCGCCGCCCTGGCCGCGCTCGACGCCGCTGGCGCGCCGGTCGACAAGCTGCAAATCACCACGGACGCACCGGGCTGGTACCATCCGGGCCGTTCGGGCGTTTTCCGCCTGGGTCCCAATATCCTGGCCGCCTTCGGCGAAATCCATCCCCGCACCCTGCGCGAGATGGAGCTGCGCGGCGGCGCCGCAGGGTTCGAGGTTTTCCTCGATGCCGTCCCGGTGCCCCGTTCCAAGGATTCGGGCAAGGCCCGGCCCCTGCTGCGCCCCTCGCCCTTCCAGCCGGTGGTGCGCGATTTCGCCTTCGTGATGGCCGCCGATGTGCCGGCCGAAAAGGCCCTGCGCGCCGCCCGCTCATCCGACAAGGACTTGGTCACGGATGTCGAGGCCTTCGACGTCTATACCGGCGAGAATGTCGGCGCGGGCGAGAAGTCCCTGGCCCTCGTCGTCACCCTCCAGCCCGTCGAAGCGACCCTGACCGACGACCGGATCGAGGCCGTCGCCAAGAAGATCGTCGCGGCGGTCGAGAAGGCCACGGGCGGCACCCTGCGGGGTTAGGGGCAGCGCCTTTCCGGCCCGACCCGCCGTCACGCGCTTGCAACGGTTCCGGCCTAGAGGTCGGGCCGCAACGACGGAGGATCGGAGCCATGACGAACGACAACCAATCTCCTACCCCGCCGGCCTCCAAGGAGTTCGGAGGCATCGATCCCCTGCTGCCCCCGGCGATGGCCCTGAAATGCGAGGCGGCCGGGGCGGACAAGGCGGCGCGCGACGCGCTCTCGCTCTTTACCCTCGCCATCCTCGCCGGCGCCTTCATCGCCTTCGGCGCGCTCTTCTCGACCGTCGCCGTCGCCGGGTTCGGCAACGACCTGCCCTTCGGCGTCGTCCGCCTGCTGGCCGGCGTGACCTTTTCCCTGGGCCTGATCCTGGTGGTGATCGGCGGGGCCGAACTGTTCACCGGCGACAATCTGATGGTCATGGCCTGGGCCGGTCGGCGCATCGGCCTGGGCGCGCTGCTGCGCGTCTGGGCCATCGTCTATGCCGGGAATCTGGTGGGGTCGGTGGCCACCGCGGCCCTGGTCGTGGGCAGCGGCCAGCACGAGCTGGGCGGCGGCGCGGTCGGCTTGGCCGCCCTGTCGATCGCCCAGGCCAAGGCCGAGCTCGGCTGGGTCGAGGCGCTGCTGCGCGGCGTGCTGTGCAATGTCCTCGTTTGCCTCGCCGTCTGGCTGACCTTTTCGGCGCGCACGGTGACCGGCAAGGTGATGGTCATCGTGCCGCCCGTCGCCGCCTTCGTCGCGGCGGGGTTCGAGCATTCGGTCGCCAACCTGTACTTTTTCCCGACGGCCCTGTTCGTCAAGGCCTTCGCGGCCGAGGGCTTCTGGATGGCGCTTGCGCGTACGCCGGATACGTACGGCGCTCTGACCTGGGGCACGGCCCTCGGCAACCTCCTGCCCGTCACCATCGGCAACGTGATCGGCGGCGCCGTCCTGGTCGCCGGGGTTTATTGGTTCGTCTATCTCCGCCGGCGCTAGCCGGCCCGTTCTGGTCGCGAGGGCGCGGAAGAAAGTAAAACTTGACATATCGCTAGATATTCTTTATATGTTCTCTTTCCCGGCCGATGGAGAACGGAGTGATGCCGATGAGCTGCGGGCTTCTCGAACGCGAGGACCGCGAATGCGGGCCGGACCGCTTCGGCCGTCATTCGCCCTCGGGAATCTGAGCCAAGCCCGCAAGGGGTCGGGGCGCGGAGGAGGGGCAAGCGGGCGGTGCCTATGGTCGGATGTCCCTGGAAACCGGTACGGAGATGTTAACAATTGCCAACAGTCCGGGAAAAGTGGAGGCGGTTTCCGGCCAAGCCCTTGGCCGGACGGTATTTTCATCCCGTCCGGCCGTGCGATTTTCATGCAAAACCCGGCGAAACTCGCAGATCCGTCGCGCTTCGACGGCAAATCCCTCCGAAACCCTCCAATCCGCCCGAATCCGCCCGATTCCGTTTGATGGCGCGCGCGTTGCGCCCTATCGTCCGCCCGGCCTCGTATCCCCGCGCGGCCCCAAGGTGAACGCGCCATGACCGACCTCACCCATATCCGCAATTTCGCGATCATCGCCCATATCGACCACGGCAAATCGACCCTGGCCGACCGGCTGATCCAGGTCTGCGGCGGCCTGACCGAGCGCGAGCTGCGCGAGCAGGTGCTCGATTCCATGGATATCGAGCGCGAGCGCGGCATCACCATCAAGGCCCAGACCGTGCGTCTGGCCTATACCGCCCAGAACGGCGAGACCTATCAGCTCAACCTCATGGACACGCCGGGCCATGTCGATTTCTCCTACGAGGTCAGCCGCTCGCTGGCGGCCTGCGAAGGGGCGCTGCTGATCGTCGATGCCAGCCAGGGGGTCGAGGCCCAGACCCTCGCCAATGCCTATCTGGCGATCGACGCCGGGCTCGAGATCATCCCCGTGCTCAACAAGATCGACCTGCCGGCGGCGGAGCCCGACCGGGTGCGCCGCGAGATCGAGGAGGTCATCGGCATCGACGCCTCCGACGCCATCGCCGTCTCGGCCAAGACCGGCCAGGGCATCGCCGAGGTGCTGGAGGCCCTGGTCGAGCGCCTGCCGCCGCCCAAGGGCGAATCGGCCGAGCCGCTGCGCGCCCTGTTGATCGACTCCTGGTACGATTCCTATCTCGGCGTCGTCACCCTGGTCCGGGTCGACGGGGGCGAGCTCAAGAAGGGCATGAAGATCCGCCTGATGGCCACGAACGCCCGCTACGACGTGGACGAGGTCGGCGTGTTCACGCCCAAGAAGACCCCCGTCGCGCGGTTGGGACCGGGCGAGATCGGTTATCTGACCTGCGGCATCAAGCATGTCGCCGACACCCAGGTCGGCGACACGGTGACCGAGGACAGGCGGCGCGCGGAAAAGCCTCTGCCCGGTTTCCGTCCCTCGCTGCCCGTGGTGTTCTGCGGCCTCTTCCCGGTCGACGCCGCCGATTTCGAGGACCTGCGCGAAAGCCTGCACAAGCTGGCATTGAACGATTCCTCCTTCGTCTTCGAGGCCGAGACCTCGGCGGCCCTGGGCTTCGGCTTCCGCTGCGGCTTCCTGGGGCTGCTCCATCTCGAGATCGTGCAAGAGCGCCTGAGCCGCGAGTTCGACCTCGACCTGATCGCGACCGCGCCCAGCGTCATCTACAAGGTGCATATGACCGACGGTTCGATCGTCGAGATGCACAACCCGGCCGACATGCCGGATCCGGTTAAGGTCGAGGGGATGGAGGAGCCGTGGATTCGCACCACGATCCTCGTGCCGGCCGAGTATCTGGGCGCCGTCCTGACCCTGTGCGAGGACAGGCGGGGCGAGCAGATCGACCTGACCTGGGCGGGCGACCGGGCGATGGCGCAATACCGCCTGCCGCTCAACGAGGTGGTCTACGATTTCTACGACCGGTTGAAGAGCGCGTCGCGCGGCTATGCCAGCTTCGACTACCAGATCGAGAACTACCGTCAGGGAGATCTGGTCAAGCTCTCCATCCTGGTGAACGGCGAGCCGGTCGACGCCCTGGCCATGATCGTGCCGCGCGACAAGGCCGAGGGCCGGGGGCGCGGCCTGTGCGAGCGGCTTAAGGATCTGATTCCGCGTCAGCTCTTCAAGATCGCCATCCAGGCGGCCATCGGCGGCAAGGTTGTCGCGCGCGAGACCTTGAGCGCCCTGCGCAAGGACGTCACGGCGAAATGCTATGGCGGCGACGTCAGCCGCAAGCGCAAGCTGCTCGAGGCCCAGAAGCGGGGCAAGAAACGGATGCGCCAATTCGGTCAGGTCGAGATCCCGCAGAGCGCCTTCCTGGAGGCCCTCAAGCTCAACGACAACTAAGCCGTCAGCGGCGGCGGCCGCCCCGCTTGCGGCAGAAGAAGGCGAGCAGCGCGCCCGGCACTCCGAGCACCAGGAGGGCGGGCCAGGTCAGCACGGTCACGATGACCGGATCCCAAAGGGCCGGCAGCAGATAGCGCTGGGTGCCCGCCTGGGCGCCGTTCAGGCTGGTGCGGTCGAGGTCGTACCAGACCTTGCCCGCGGCATGGATGGTGAGTTCGCCGGTCTGCCAGGCGCCCCACAATTCCCAGGCCAGCACGGCGAAAGCCGCGGCCAACAGAACCCAGCCGAGAAACCGTCCGATCGCCATGGCGCTGCGCCCCGCTCCGTTCACGGCCATAGCATGGGCGGCGGGTGGGGAATGCGCAACGCCGGCGCGACGGGCACCCGGACACGGTTGCGCGAGCCCGGCGCCGGCCCGGCCGGCCGCGCCGCCGTCGCGTGGGCCGCATCCCGACGCTGGCCCCCGGGCGCGGGCTTTGCTATTTTCCCCGACCTTGCGGGAGGGATGGCCGAGTGGTTGAAGGCGCACGCTTGGAAAGCGTGTATGCGGTAACCCCGTATCGTGGGTTCGAATCCCACTCCCTCCGCCACCAAGTCCTTGTTATAGATGGTTTTTCGAATGAGACTCGAACCGCCAGTGCGGATTGGCGGCAGTCTGCGCGCTTTCGGGCGTCGCCCCAATCGACGCCGCAGCGAGAGACCGTCTCCGTATCGCATGTCTCCGGCTTCTGGTCCTGTTTTCTCTGGGGGCCCATTTCGCAGTGCGGCTTTCGGTGCACGGCGATGGCTGCCACGAGCCTGTCGATGGCCAGTCGATAGGATATGCGGCGCGGTTCAGGCGGCGGGATCGAAGCGGTACAGGCGCCTTTGGTCGGACCATGCGACGGGGATCGACTTCATGAGCTTGTCCAACTCCAGATCCGCAGGCTGGCGGCCGTCGAGGATGGCCTCGGTGATGTCGGGTGCGAGGAAGGCGAGCCTGAGGATGCGCCCGACATATGTCTCGTTGAGGTTCTCTTCCTTTGCGATGGAACGGATCGACGGCGCTTCCCCGGAAAGCAACCTATCCTTCCATCCGTGAGCTCGGATTAGAGCTTTGATCAGGACGGGATCGCGTCGCGGTGGTTGACCCGAAGCAGAACCGTTTGAGATCACGAGCCGGACGGCTCCCGAGCTTCGAGCAAGCCGAGTCGCGATGTGAAGAGACAGCAAATCGCCGTCGCTCGTGTCGGGTTGATCGTCTTGCCTATCCCCGGGAGTTCGCCCGAGCAGAGTCGTCACTATGGCCGAGCGGTCGAGGTCGATGCGAACAGCTTTGGCGCTCACGACCACACGCCGCAGGATCGCGCCGAGCATCTTTCGGCGAGATAGCAAACCGGTCTGGTGCCATCGATCGGCCTGTCGTCGAGCCGCTGTCAGCAGCTTGCCCTGGTCGCTCGGCGTCAGGTTCGATGCCGATTCGTCGATCAGCTTGGCGGCATTCCTCAAGAGATCAATGATGGCACATTCGACGACGTCCTCGATCTCGGGCCCCGGCAGTCGAAGCACCGGGATGATATCGACGCCCTCGTTACCATGCCCATCGTCGGGTCGACCGACGTAGTAGCGATACCGAACCCCGTTCTTGACAGCATGGGACGGCGTGAGCCGATCGTCGTGCTCGTCGTAGATCAGCCCGGCCAACAGGCTCGGCTCGGACACGCCTACTCCTGCACGCCGATCCTGTGCGTTGCTGGCCAGCTTCGCCTGCACCGCCTCCCAAGTCTCCTGGTCGATGATCGCTGCATGCTGGCCATCGTAGGTTTCGCCCTTGTGAGCGATGCGACCGACATAGAGGGGGTTGCTCAGCAGCTTATAGATATAACCGCGGCTCAACGGCCGGCAGCCGCGCATCCGTCCATCCGAGGCGGGCCGCAATTTCGTCTTCAGTTCGAGACGGTCGGCCTCGTTTTTCACCCGACGCACGTTCCCGAGTTGGAGATAGAGCGCGAACACGGTCCGCACGGTCTCGGCCTCGTCTTCGTCGATAATCAGGCTTCGATCCTTCGGACGATAGCCGAGAGGCACGAAACCGCCCATCCACATGCCCTTCTTCTTCGAGGCTGCGATCTTGTCGCGGATGCGCTCGCCCGTGACCTCACGTTCGAACTGGGCGAAAGAGAGCAGCATGTTGAGGGTCAGTCGACCCATGGAGGTGGTGGTGTTGAACTGCTGGGTCACGGAGACGAAGGACACGCCGTGGCCATCGAAAACCTCGACGATCTTGGCGAAGTCGGAGAGGGAGCGAGTGAGACGGTCCACCTTGTAGACCACGACGGTGTCGATCTTGCGGCCCCGGATGTTATCGAGCAGGTGCTGCATGGCCGGTCGCTCAAGATTACCACCCGAGAGGCCGCCGTCGTCGTAGTGGGTCCGTATCAGCTGCCAGCCTTCGTGCTTCTGGCTCCGGACATAGGCTTCGCAGGCTTCGCGCTGGGCATCGAGGGAGTTGAAGGCCTGCTCCAGGCCCTCCTCGGAGGACTTCCGGGTGTAGATCGCGCAGCGCGCGCCGCGCTTCCGTTCAGGGTTCACGGATTCGAGGGAGACGGCGAAGCCGGTTTGCGCAGGCCGAAGAACAGCGGCCCTGACCAGCGGGTGCCGGTGATGGTGCGCGCGATCTCGGAGAGGCTGCGGTAGCGATCGCCGCGATACTCGAAGCTGTCCTCGCCGACGGTCACGTGATGTGCCTCGCCTCGCCACTCCCGCACCAGCCGGGTCCCCGGCTTCGGCCGGGAGACCGGCGATGTGGTCGCACTGTCGCCGGAATCATGCGACCCCGCCGCACCGGCCAGACGCTTGCGGGCGACCTTGCTCAGGCCGCCCTCGACCTGCTCCTGGACCCGGTAGGCAAGGATCCGCAAAAGCAAATCCCGGCCCATGCGCTTGGGCGCCGGGCGACCGAAGTCGGCCGCCCAACGCACCCGGAGAGTAGAGGTCTCCGAGTCTTGAAGAACCCTCAGCATCTCGGTGACCGAAAGAGCGGCATCACCCGCGCGCGGCATCAACCCTGCTCCGTGATGCGATAGACGCGACCGCGCTTGCCGTCCTTCTCCGAGGTCACATTCAGGCCGAGCTTTTTCTTGAGGGCCCCGCTGATGGCACCCCGAATCGAGTGCGGCTGCCAATTCGTGGCTGCGATGATCTCCGGGATGGTTGCACCGCGTTTGCGCTCGAGCAGACCGATCAGGAGCGCCTGTTTGGTTCCATGCCGGGGCGATAGACCTCGGGGCCCTTCCTTGGACCGTGCCGTAACCGTGCGTCGGGCGCGACTTCGGGAATCCCGTCCTTCGAGGGGCGCTGCGTTTGGTATCTCTGAGTCAAGAGCATGCTCACCATCGATGGCGTGAATCCCGGCCTCGGTGGCCACCAGCATCATGCGCTGGCCATCTTCCGCCTGCCGCCATACTGGGGCGTCGGTGCCGGCGCGCTTTTCCTCGATCAGGCCCTTTCGAATCAGACCGTCGATCGTCTTGGTCCGGTTCGCGCCCTTGGCCTTGATTGAGTCTGGTATGGGTAGCACTGCGTGGTCATCACGTTGAGCGGCCGTCGAAAGAATGACGAGCTGCGTGTCGTTGAGTTTGCGCATGGAGGCCTCCGTCGGTGATCGGCGTCGAGGAAGTCGCGACGCTGCCACCACCCGGAGCCCCGCCGGCAGGTGCCGATCGGGGCGGCGAACCAGAATCTGGCTCGCCCGAAGGTGTCACCATGCACGCTCTGTTGGGAATGGAAGTCCAGCGGATTTTGGCACCGCCCCTAGTGCCCACTCGATTCGACTCGCGGTGAATGTGAATGCGCGCCTTGGACAGGTGTCGCCAGCCGAATGTTGGTGAACCTGGGCATTAGAACACCGTTGAAGGTTCGGTGCTGCGGCTTCCGCGGAACTCCCCCAACCGTGTTTCGTCGACGCGCCCCAATAGTGGAGTATCAACCCTATCTTGACGTGTTCGATGCGGGATTACCTCATGCGCCAAGGATTCGGGCGGTAAAGAATTGGCGGCGCGACGATCGGCGGCTCATTCTGCCGTTTCCGCTGGAGCCAGTTGAGGAACTGGGACGTGCTATCGACCTGGTCGTCATGGCGGCCATAGGGGAAGGCCATCATTTCGAGAAGATATTCGTCGAGCCATGGCGACGAATTGGGCAGATGCACGTAGCCTGCTTCGATCGTCGGGGTCTGGGCCTCCATTCGCATAAGCTTGTCGCCCTCAGGCCGGACGGCGATCGGCCTCAGATGACCCTCGTGCCTCAGGTCTTGGATCAGATGTGTGCCGGAGCCGGCGTCCTCGATCAGCACCGTGCTGGTCCCATGGGCCTGAGCATGGGCAGGAATGCGCCGCCGCAGATCGGGAAACTCGAGCCGGGCCCGCAGGACGTCCACGAGGTAGCAGTTGCGGTCCTGGACGAGCCAGGTCGTGCAGACCGACCAATCGTTGCCCGCACCGGCCTTCGATGCCGTGTCCCAGGATTGAACGATCTGAGTGTTGTTGCCACGCTCGGGCAGATCGACATAGCGAGGGAACCAGGAGGCCTGAACGAGGGCGCCGCCGGGCGGCACGGGGGCCTGCTGGTACTGCGCCGAGAAGGCCTGGCTGCCCATGTCGGCCTTGAGCTGCTCCAGCACCTCCAGGGGCTCGCGTGCTGGATGCAGGACGTCGCCAGCGGCGCGATGATGGAATTCGTTCTCGCCGATGAGGATGTCCTGCGGCACTTCGGCGATGGCCGGCAGGTCGAGATGGGTCCAGTCTTCGCCCTTTTGCAGCAGATAGCCGACCAGATCGTCGACGTGTAAGCGCTGCATGATCACGATGATCACGTCGTGCTTCTTGCTGTCCAGGCGCGTGACCAGATTGGTCTCGTACCATTC
Source organism: Rhodospirillaceae bacterium (assembly GCA_018699755.1). Lineage (GTDB taxonomy): Bacteria > Pseudomonadota > Alphaproteobacteria > CADEGL01 > CADEGL01 > JABIRQ01. The sequence goes on from JABIRQ010000225.1 coordinate 11,031, forward strand.
CAGGATCGCGCGGCGTCGGGTTTCGGAGGCGGCGTCCGATGGCTTCATCGAGTCGTCGACGATGATCAGGCGGCCGCCGAGCCCGGTGAGAGTGCCACCGATCGTGGTGGCGAGCCGCCGGCCCTGGGCGGTGGTCTCGAACTCGGCTTCCGTGTTCTTGCGCGGGTTGATCCGCGTGGAAAAGGCGTCCTGGTACCAACGGCTCTGCATCACGGTCCGGCAGTCTCTTGCGTGCCGAAGGGCGAGGCCCTCGGCATAGCTGACGCAGACGATGCGCGCGCCCGAGTCGTGCCCCAGGAGGAACGCAGGATAGGCGACCGAGGCGCATATCGACTTCAGGCTCCGTGGCGGCAATGTGATGATCAGGCGCCGCACCCGCCCCTGCATACAAAGCATGAGGTGATGGGCAATGGCCTCGATGTGCCAGGTCGGCATGAAGACTTGGCCGGGCGCCACGGTCTGGAACGTGCGCTGGATGAAGGACACGAAATTGTGCCGCAACAGCGTATTCAGGGCATCACGATCATGGGGGCTCATGACTCGTTCTCCTTGTCCTTTTCGTCTGTATCGGGGGTATCGGTCTGACGCCGGACGAAGTCCTCGAGCACCTGCAGCTCGTCCTGGTTTAGGGGCAGCTGGGGCTCCGTTGCGTCGGCGCCGGTGTCGATGAGTCGCATCATCATCGACAGAATGATGTTGGCCGATCGCGTGTCGCCTTGGAGGGTCTTGTTGAGTATGGCCTTCACCATTGCACGCTGCTTCGTGAGCTTACGAGTCCGTCCGCCGCGTTCCCGCACAGGGATGAGTTCCCTCAGCTCCTCGGCGAGATCCGTTTTGAGATTCTTGGTACCCTTGGCACGACCCTTGGGGTTGCCCGATTTGCCGGGCTGGAACTGGGTGTGGCGCGGCGGCCTTGCGTAGCCCACGTCGTAGTCGCTCGTGGGCTTCTTCTTGCCCTTGGATTGGTTGTGGTTGGTCATGGCACTAAGCCTCCTCGTCCGAACTGGTGGCGGCATCGATTTCGGCGGGCACGGACTCGGTCGCACGTGCTGCCTCGACCTCGGCGAATGTCTGCCCGGTCCCGGCATGGACGGCTTCGAGGTCGGCATGCTGGGCCAGACGGCGGATGGTGGCGTCGACGTAGCGGGGATCGAGCTCGATACCGCAGCCGATGCGGCCGGTGCGCTCGGCGGCGAGCAGGGTCGTGCCGAAGCCGGCGAAGCCGTCAAGGATGACGCCACCGCGATGCGAACAGTCCTTGATTGCGTCAGCGATGAGGGCGATGGGCTTCACCGTGGGGTGAGCAGCCAGGGCTTCGTCGCGACCGGGTCCGAACGTGTTGTATCCGGCGTAAGTCCATACGTTCGTGCGGTTCCGGCCGTGGCGGCCCAGCTCGATATTGTTGATGTGGCGCCCGGTGCCGACCTTGAAGACGGCGATCAACTCGTGGGCGGACCGGTACAGGCTGCCCATGCCCGCGTTGGTCTTGGCCCAAACGCAGATGTTCTTGAGCTCCGAGTAGGCAGTGTCGCCAGCAGTCAACAGGTCGCCAATGTGTCGCCAGTCCATGAAGACATAGTGGATCGCGCCGTCCTGGCTGTGGGCGGCATGGAGGGCAAGGGCGGTCTGGAGGAAGGTGATGAACTCGGACGAAGTGAGTTCGCCCGACGCCATCGCGAAGTTCTGG
>JABIRQ010000483.1 GCA_018699755.1 Rhodospirillaceae bacterium
CGCGCGGTCGGGGGCCGGGTTCGCCAGCGGCGCATCATGATGGGTCTCAGCCAGACCGCGCTCGCCGACAGCGTCGGGCTGACCTTTCAGCAGGTGCAGAAGTACGAATCGGGGGCCAACCGGATCAGCGCGAGCCGGCTGTACGAATTCGGCGATGTCCTGAGCGTGCCGATTTCCTATTTTTTCGACGGGTTGAGCGAGGATGAAGGCGATCCGGTGCCGGTCGACAAGCCCGAGGCGGACGCGCTGCTCCAGGATTTCCGCAGCCTCGTCAACAAACGCGAGACGCTGGAATTCATCCGCGCCTACTACAAGATCGACGATCCGGCCCTGCGCAAGCAACTGATCGCCCTGGTCAAGCGCGCGGCCGGCGACGACTAGGCGCTTGCCCGATTCGGCGCGATATGCTTTAAGCCGCCGCGTCGAACGACGCGCGATGGGACGAAAAAGAAGATGACCATGCGGTCCCTCACAGGCCGGTTCTCGGCCCGGCAGACTGCGCTCCCCGCCCATGACGCGCGGGTCGCGAAGCCCGTGCGCGTCTTGCGACGACGACGCCGATCCAGCCGTTTCGGTTCGCCGGCGGCCGTGGACTGAACCTGTCCCCGGCGGCTGGCCAAGCGTTCCATTTCTTCAGGCTAGCAAACGCGGGATCGGTCACAATGCCCAAGCTTTCACCTCTTGCGCCGACGGAGTTTCCGGCGCTTCCGCCCGTACCCGGCACCGTGCTGGGCGGCGACAATTGCGGGATCCGGTACAAGCACAAGAAGGATCTCTTCCTCGCCGAACTGGCGCCCGGCTCGACGATCGCCGGCGTCTTCACCCGGTCCAAGACGGCCTCGGCGCCGGTCGAGTGGTGCCGCAAGGCGCTGCGCGGCGGCAAGGTGCGCGCCATTGTCGTCAATTCCGGCAACTCCAACGCCTTCACCGGAAGCGGTGGGGTCGCCAGCGTCAAGCGCACGGTCGACAAGGCGGCCGCCGTGGTCGGCTGCAAGCCGCGCGAGGTCTTCATCGCCTCGACCGGCGTGATCGGCGAGCCGCTGCCCGACGAGAAGGTCACAGCGGCCCTCGCCGGGCTGCGCGCCAGGCTCGACGCCGATGCCTGGCGCGCCGGGGCCGAAGCGATCATGACCACGGACACTTTCGCCAAGGGGGCGACGGCGACCGCCCGCATCGGCGGCACGACGGTCACGATCAACGGCATCGCCAAGGGCTCGGGCATGATCGCGCCGGACATGGCGACCATGCTCGCCTTCGTCTTCACCGATGCGAAGATCCCGGCAGCGGCCCTGCAGACCATGTTGGTCAAGGCGAACGACCGCAGCTTCAACGCGGTCACGGTGGACGGCGACACCTCGACCAGCGACACGGTCCTGCTCTGCGCCACCGGCCAGGCCAAGCATCCCAAGGTCTCCGGCGCTGGAGACGCCAAGCTGCGCGGCTTCAAGACGGCGCTCGAGGCGGTGATGCGCGATCTTGCGCTCCAGGTCGTGCGCGACGGCGAGGGCGCAGAAAAGCTGATCACGATTACGGTGACCGGCGCCGCCTCGGCCAAGGCCGCGCGCAGGATCGGCTTTTCGATCGCCAATTCTCCCCTGGTCAAGACCGCGATCGCCGGCGAGGACGCGAACTGGGGCCGGATCGTCATGGCCGTGGGCAAGGCGGGCGAGAAGGCCGATCGCGACAAGCTCGCCATTGCGATCGGCGGCGTCCGCGTCGCGGCCAAGGGCGTTCGCGTGCCGGGCTACGACGAAGCGCCGGTCGCCGCCCATATGAAGGGACGTGAAATCGCCATCGATGTCGATGTCGGGGTCGGGCGCGGCCAGGCGACGGTCTGGACCTGCGATCTGACCCACGGCTATATCGACATCAATGCCGACTACCGAACCTGAGCGCCGCAAATCGGGGGCGCGGGACCGGCCGTTCCTGGAGACGGAGCGCCTGATACTGCGGCCCCTGGCGCGCGCCGACCTGCCGGAAATGGCTGCCCTCGCTGCTGACAAGGCGGTGGCGGAGCGGACGGCGAACATTCCCCATCCCTATGGTCCGAACGATGCCGAGGCCTGGTACGCCGCGCGGGTCGAGCAGGGCGGCGAGACGGTGTTCGCGATCCGCCGCCGCGCGGACGGGTGCATCCTCGGCTGCATCGGCCTCGTCCCGGCGGAGGGTGACGAACCGATGGAACTCGGCTTTTTCCTGGGGCGGCCCTTCTGGGGCCAGGGCTATATGACCGAGGCGGCGCATGCCGCGGTCGAGTTCGTCTTCGGCACCTTGGGCGAGGCGGCGTTGCAGGCCGGCGCCTTTCCCGACAACCGCGCCTCCCTGCGGGTGCAGGAAAAACTCGGCATGACCAGCGCCGGGCAGGTCCTGCGCCCGGCGCCGGCGCGCGGCGGCGACCGCGTGATCGCTCTGACCCGGCTGACCGCCGAGGATTGGGCACGTGGCCGCGAAGACGCGAAGCCGGTGGTCCTGGTCGCGGCGGTCGCCCTGATCGATATCGACGGCCGGGTGCTGATCGCCCGGCGGCCCGAGGGCAAGCCGATGGCCGGGCTCTGGGAATTTCCCGGCGGCAAGGTCGCGGTCGGGGAATCCCCCGAGGCCGCCCTGATCCGCGAATTGAAAGAGGAGTTGGACCTGGACGTGGCGGCCAACTGCCTGGCGCCCTTCACCTTCGCTTCCCATGCCTACGACGATTTCCACCTGCTGATGCCGCTTTACGCCTGCCGAGTCTGGGACGGCCAGGCCCGGGCCATGGAAGGGCAGGTCCTGAAATGGGTCCGGATCGGCGATCTGCCCGACTATCCCATGCCGCCGGCGGACAAGCCCCTGATCGCCATGCTGCGCGATTTCCTCTAGCGAGCTGTTGATACAAAGAGCGTTGTGCCAATCATCCTTCGAGACGCGCGCTTGTGCGCGCTCCTCAGGATGAGGGGGCCGTCTCGAAGGGTCGCTTGCATTCATCAACACCCTGCTAGCGCAGGTTCGGCCGCAAGAAGCGGATGGTTCGCGCCACGCACCCGCGCCAGACTGCGCCGGTCATGACGAAGAAAACGATAGCCGAGCGGGTCGACGCGCTGCCCTGGGACGGGTTGCGGGCCGGGCTCGATGCCGAGGGTTGGGCGGTGACCGGGCCGTTGTTGAGCGCCGCAGAATGCGATCGGCTGGCCGCGCTCTACGATCGGGACAGCGGGTTCCGCAACTGGGTGATCATGGCGCGCCACGGATTGGGGCGCGGCGAGTATCGCTATTTCGACTATCCCCTGCCGGACGCCGTGGCCGGGCTGCGGACGGCGTTCTATCCCCATCTCGCGCCCCTGGCCAATGCCTGGGCCGAGGCGTTGGGGGAGGAGGCCGCCTACCCGCCCGATCTGGCGGGCTTTCTCGATCGCTGCAGGGCGGAAGGGCAAGCGCGGCCGACGCCCCTGCTGCTGCGCTACGGGCCCGGAGATTTCAATCGCCTGCACCAGGATCTATACGGCCCGCTGGCCTTTCCGATCCAGGCGACGATTCTGCTGACGGATCCGGCGGAATTCGACGGCGGGGAGTTCCTGCTGGTCGAACAACGCCCGCGCATGCAGTCGCGTGGCGAGGTCGTGCCCCTGGCCCGGGGTGAAGCGGTGCTGTTCTGCGTCAGCCGTCGGCCGGTCATGGGTAAGCGGGGTTTCTACCGGGTCGCGATGCGCCACGGGGTCAGCCGCCTGCGCATGGGCCGCCGCCACACCCTCGGCGTCATCTTCCACGACGCGGCGTGACCCTATTCGTCCTTCAGGCTTTCGATATAGGCAATCAGGTCGTCGATCTGGGTGCGGGACAGTTTGAGGTCCGGCATGACCGGATGCGGATCGACCAGCCACGCCTCCATTTCGCCCGCCGTCCGGTCCTTGCGGTTGGCGATGAAACGGAAGGTCGGCGCGGCATCGGTGCCCTTCGACAGGCCCTCCGTGACGTGACAGGCCGTGCACCACCGATCGGCCAGTTCGCGGCCGGCCCCAACATCGCCAGGCAGGACGTCGGCGGCCGGCGCCGGCCGGGGGGCCAGGATCGCGGCGGCCAGAAGGCAGAGTGCGAGGCTGTGACGCATGGCGAACTCCGTTCCGTTCGATTGAAGCCATTTGAGGCCGAAAACGCGGAGCCTCCCTTGACCTGCCTCAAGCCTCGCCCGGCCGGCCGGGTCCGGCCTTGACCCCGCTCGCGACCTCCTCGCCGCCCAGGGCCTCGGCCAAGCGGGCCTGGGCGCTGCCTGGCCGCAAGGCGTTGGGTTGGTCGGCATGGGGCGCCCAGCCGGTCAGGAAGGCGATCTGAAAGGTCGCCGGAACGCGGCCGTCGGGCCCGCCATGGTGCGTCTGGTAGATGCGCGCCGCTTCCAGCAACACGTCGCGGCGCAGGAAGCCGCGCGGGCGGGCGGCCATGGCGCCGGTCTCGCCCATGCCGCGCAGATCGCGCATCAGGGCCAGGGGGTCGGCATAGGATACGGTGATCGTGTCGATATCGGCGACCGGCAGGGCGAAGCCGGCGCGTTGCAGCAGCCCGGCGGCGTCGCGCAGATCGACGAAGGGCGAGACGCGCGGGCTGGCGCCGCCCGTGATTGCGGCCTCGGCCTCCAACAGGGCGGCGCGCAGCTCGACCAGGCTGTCGCCGCCCGGCAGGGCCGCCAGGAAAAGCCCGTCCGGCTTGAGGCAACGGCGGACCTGAAGCAGGGCGCCGGGCAGGTCGTTGACCCAATGCAGGGCGAAGGACGAGAGGACGAGATCGAAGACTCCTTCGGCGAAGGGCATTGCCTCCTCTTCCGCGATCGCGGCCAGGGGCGCCGTGTCACGGGCGGCCGCGGGGGTCGGGGCGGCGCAAATCCAGTCCTCGATACCGGCCCGGCCCGCCACCGCGCGGCTCAGGGCCGGGCCCCGGCTGCCCAGATCGAGAGCGCGGGGGAAACGGCGTCGTATGTCGTCGAGTCGGTCCGCCAGCCGGTCGGCGACCTCGCGCATCAGGAAGTCGTGTTCGGGCAGGGCGCGCGCGGCACGCTCCCGGCGCGCGCGAACCGCCCGACGGTCGAATATGCGAATGTCATCCGTCTCGGTGTCGTTCATGGCCTCGGGCCGATGCGTAAACCTTCCGTCAACCATAACGCCTGACACTGGCGCGGGGCATCCCGTGGAGTAGGACACATGACGCGATACGATCTGCCGATCCTGATCAGCGAACGCGAGGGCACCTATTCGATCGCCCTCGCCGTCAGCGACAGCGTTGTCGTCTCCCGCCAGATATCCCGGGCCGACCTGCAGCAGCTCCACGCCCGTCTCGCCAACATGTTCGACCGGGCGCCGGCTGGCGAGGACGACTAGGCGCCGCAAGGTCCGTTCGCGGGCCGGGATCGCGTTGACTCGGCCGGCACGCCGGCGTTCGAATGGCGCCATGGAGACTTCATCGGCCATGGCGTGGGTCGCCAAGCCCGCGGAACGGTTCGGCACCGCCGTCCTCGACGCCTTGCTGCCGGCCCGCTGCCTTGCCTGTCCGGAGCCCGTCGGCGCGCCGGGCGCGTTGTGCCCGGCCTGTTGGAGCGCGCTCGCCTTCATCGCGCCGCCGCTCTGCGCCTGCTGCGGGGTGCCTTTCGAGTTCGAGGGCCAGACCGCCCATGGGGTCCTCTGCGGGGCCTGCGTCGCGCGCGCCCCGGTTTTTGCCCGGGCGCGGTCGGCGCTGCGCTACGGCGACGGCAGCCGGTCGCTGATCCTGCGTTTCAAGCATGGCGATCGGACCCATGCCGCCCCGGCTTTCGGCCGCTGGCTGGCGCGGGCCGGGGCCGAGTTGCTCGCGGACGCGGACGTGATCCTGCCCGTGCCGCTTCATTGGACCCGGCTGTTCGCGCGCCGCTACAACCAGGCGGCCCTGCTCGCCCAGGCCCTGGGTCGCGAAAGCGGATGCCCGGTCCTGGTCGACGGGTTGGAACGCCGGCGCCGGACTCCCTCCCAGGCGCGGCTGGGGCGCGCCGGGCGGGCGCGCAACGTGCGCGGAGCCTTCGCCGTGCCGGCTGCGCGCCGCGCCCGGATCGAGGGGCGGCGGGTGCTTCTGGTGGATGACGTGCTGACCACCGGGGCGACGATGGAGGCCTGCGCGCGCAGCTTGCTTTCGGCCGGAGCAACGGCCGTCGATGCCTTGACCCTGGCGCGCGTGGTGCAGGTCGAGGATGCCGGATAGCGACAGGAGAGAACGATGACGAAACCCGCGAAGGGCGACACGCCGTGGCACTGGACCCTGGAGGAGGGCGTCGCGGCGCCGCTTCCGCCGGGTGCGCGCTCGGCCGAACTGTTTCGCCACGGCACGGCGCGCATCCTCTACTACCAGCCCAAGGGCCGGGACGAACAGGTGCCCCACGACCAGGACGAGGTCTATGTGGTGGCCCAGGGCAGCGGCTGGTTCGTCAACGACGGACGGCGCCATGCTTTCAAGCCCCAGGACGTGCTGTTCGTGCCCGCCGGCGTCGAGCACCGGTTCGAGGATTTCACCGAGGATTTCGGCGTCTGGGTGGTGTTCTACGGCCCCAAGGGCGGCGAAGCGGCCGGTTAGCCTGGGCGGCAGGGCGGGCAAGGGTGCGAATCTCGGATCGCGATCCTATATGATGGCCCTGGAAAGACCCGTGTGAGGACAAAGAGTTCGCGATGGCCAAGGTCGAGATCTACACCACCATGATGTGCCCGTTCTGTTTCCGGGCGCTCAAGCTGCTGAAATCGAAGGGGGTCGATTTTACCGAGATCGACGTCACCTTCCATCCCGGTCTGCGCCGCAAGATGACGGATCGTGCGGACGGGCGGCGCTCGGTGCCGCAGATCTTCATCGACGGCGAGGGCATCGGCGGCTCGGACGAGCTGGCGGACCTGGACGCCTCGGGCGAGTTGGATGCCAAGCTGGAGGCCGCGGCATGACCAAATTCACGGTTGCTTGCGTGCAGACGAATTCGGTCACGGATATCGACCGCAATCTCGACCTGCTGCGCCCGATGATCCTGAAGGCGGCAGAGGCGGGCGCGGATTTCATCACCATGCCCGAGAACGTGACCATGCTGGACCGCAAGCGGGTCTCGCTGCTGTCCAAGGCGCGCGAGGAGGCGGACCATCCGGCCATTCCCTTCATGGCCGGGATAGCGCGCGAGACGGGGGCTTGGCTGCTCGCCGGGTCCCTGACCATCCGCCTGAACGACGAGCAGGTCGCCAATCGCTCTTTCCTGTTCGATCCCTCGGGCGCGGTCGCCGCGCGCTACGACAAGATCCACATGTTTGACGTCGATCTGGCTTCGGGCGAGCGCTACCGCGAATCCTCCTATGTCCGCTCGGGAGCGGAAGGGGTGCTGACGGCATTGCCCTGGGGCCTGCTCGGCATGACCGTCTGCTACGACCTGCGCTTCGCTTCGCTCTACCGCGCCCTGGCCCAAGGGGGTGCCGGTTTCTTGACCGTGCCGGCCGCCTTCACCCATTTCACGGGCAAGGCCCATTGGCACGTTCTGCTGCGCGCCCGGGCGATCGAGACCGGCTGTTTCGTGATCGCCCCGGCCCAGACCGGCACCCACGAGGACGGCCGCAAGACCTATGGCCATTCCCTGGTCGTCGCGCCTTGGGGCGAAGTCCTGGCCGATGCCGGCGAAGAGCCCGGCGTGATCACCGCCGAGATCGACACGGCCAAGATCGACGAGGCCCGCGGCATGGTGCCGTCCCTGCGCCACGACCGGGAATTCGGCAAGCCCGGCCCGGTCGAGGTCGCCGCCCGTCTGGCGGGGGAGTAGGGCGGCCAAGTATCCGGCTACGGCGGTTTCTCGGTGCGATCCCCCTCACCCAGCTATGCCTAGGCGCAAAGCGCCAAGGCTGCGCAACCCTCTCCCCCTGGTGGGGGCGAGGGGAGAAAAGGGATCGTTCTGGGTTTTATGAAATCAAATTTCCCCTCTCCTCCCGGGATCGGGGGGAGAGGGTTGCGCAGGGTCGGCGAGGCGTAGCCGAACCTTACCCGAAGCTGGGTGGGGGGGCGCGACGAAAACCGCCTGCATTGGCGATTCGGGCTATGTCGGGACCGCTCTACAGATACGCCGTCGAACCCGGCGCGGGCTTCGGAATGCCCGGCAGGGCGATGGGGCAGACCGTTTCGAAGGCGCGGCAGGCGCGGAAGATGAGGTCCTCGCGGTAGCGCGGGCCGGCGATCTGCAGTGCGATCGGCAGGCCGCCCACGAAGCCGCAGGGCATGGTGCCCGCCGGGACGTTGGTGAAATTCAGCGGATAGCAGTAGGGGCTCCAGTCGAACCAGCGGGTCATGCCCTGGCCCTCGGGATATTCGAGCCCGGCCTCGAAGGCGGTCAGGGGCAGTTGGGGGCTGACCAGCAGGTCGTAATTCTCGAAGAAGGCGTTAAATTTTGCGCCCCAGGCTGCGCGCGTCGATAGGGCCGCCGCGTGCTCGAAGGTGCCGATACCCTCGCCCTCCTCGGCCATGCGCCGGAGGCCTGGATCGATTTCCTTGTGGGCTTCGGCCGGGATGGTGCGCAGGATGCGCGCCATGGCCACCCGGTAGATCGTCTCGTAGGGCTCGCGCGGGTCGTCGATGACATGGTCGACCTGTTCGACCACCGCGCCCAAGTCCTCGAAGCGCCGCGCGGCCGCGGCCGTGGCGTCCAGGATGGCCGGATCGCAATCTGCGAAGCCCAGGGTCGGGCTCCAGGCGATGCGCAGCCCCTTCACCCCTTTCTCGATGCCCTCGCTCCAATCCCGCTCATTGTCCGTCAGGCCGATCGAATCGCGAGGGTCCGGCCGCGCCATGACCGAGAACATCAGCGCGCCGTCCGCCACGGTCCGGGTCAGCGGGCCGATCTGCGAGGCCGTGTCCATGGTGCTGGGCGGGACATAGGGGATGCGCCCGGCGGTGGGGTAGAGGCCGAAAACCCCGGTGAAGCCGGCGGGCATGCGGACCGAGCCGCCGCCGTCCGTCCCCAGGGCCAGGGCGCCCATGCCGAGGGCGACCGAGCCCGAGGCCCCGCCGCTTGACCCGCCCGGCGTCTTGGTCGGGTCCCAGGGATTGCGGGTGATGCCGGTCAGCGCGCAGTCGGTCACGCCCTTCCAGCCGAATTCGGGGGTCGTGGTCTTGCCAAGGATGACGCCGCCGGCCTCGCGCAGGCGCTGGGTCGCGGGTGCGTCCTCGGCCCAGATTTCGTCCGGGTCGGTGGTGACGGAGCCGCGCCGATAGGGCGCGCCGGCCATCATGGTGAGGTCCTTGATGGTGACCGGCACGCCGTCGATGGCGCCCTGGGGCGCGCCCTTGGCCCAGCGCGCCTCGGCCGCGCGGGCGGCCGCCATCGCCTCTTCTTCGGTCAGGCAGAAGAAGGCGTTGATCGCCGGGTTGGCTTCGCGGATGCGGGCGAAACAGGCCGCCGTCACCTCGACGGGGGACAGATCGCGGCTTCGGTACAGGACGAGCAGTTCGGTCGCCGGGATCAGGCATGGATCTTGACTGGTCAAGGACGAGGCTCCTTATCCTGAGCGATATCTCGGGGGAGATGTCTCGGGTTCGTACCGCCGCTCAGACGACGCCTTCCTTCGACAGCCAGGCGTGAGTCTCGTCGAGGGCCGCGCCGAAGCGGTCGAAGACGGTATTCAGATTCGCCTCGTCGATCACCAGGGGCGGCGAGAAGGCGATCGAATCGCCCAGCGGGCGCAGGATCAGCCCTCGCGCCTGGGCCTTGGCGTTGAGATAGGCACCGACCGCAAGCTTCGGATCGAAGGCCTCCTTCGTCTCCTTGTCCTTGACCAGCTCGATAGCACCGACCATGCCGACGCCGCGCACCTCGCCGACCAGGGGATGATCGGCGAAGCCGTGCATGCGACCCAGCATGGCCGGGGCCATGGCCCGGACATGGCCCAGGATGTTCCGGTCGTCGTAGATCGCCAGGGTTTCCAAAGCGACGGCGCAGGCCACGGGATGGCCCGAATAGGTGTAGCCGTGGCCGAACATGCCGACATCGTCGGAGCCTTGGACCAAGCCGCCGAAAACCTTTTCGTTCATCATGATGGCGGCGATGGGCAAGTAGGAGGCCGATAGGGCCTTGGCGCAGACGATCATGTCCGGCTCGAGGTCGTAGGTCTGGCTGCCCCAGTAGTTGCCGGTGCGCATGAAGCCGCAGATCACCTCATCGGCGATGAACAGCACGTCGTATTTCTTGAGCACGGCCTGGATCTTCTCGAAATAGGTCGCGGGCGGCGGCACGGCGCCGCCGGCGCCCATCACCGGCTCGGCGATGAAGGCCGCGACCGTCTCCGGCCCTTCGTCCAGGATCAGCTTCTCGAGATCCGCGGCCAGGCGGGTCGAAAACTCCTCCTCGCTCTCCCCCGGCTGGGCGAAGCGGTAGTGGTGCGGACAGGAGGTGTGCAGGATATTGGCGATCGGCAGGTCGAAATGCTTGTGGACATGGGGCAGGCCGGTGAGGCTGGCCGCCGCCACGGTCACGCCGTGATAGCCTTTGGTCCGGGCGATGATCTTCTTCTTCTCGGGCCGGCCGATGGCGTTGTTGTAGTACCAGACGATCTTGACCGCCGTGTCGTTGGCTTCCGAGCCCGAATTGGTGAAGAACACCTTGGACATGGGCACGGGGGCCAGCTCGATCAGGCGCTCGGCCAGGTCGATGCCGGGCTCGTGCGCCTTGGCGCCGAACTGGTGGTAGAAGGGCAGTTTCCGCATGGTGCGCGCCGCCGCCTCGACCAGCCGTTCCTCGCCGCCGAAGCCCAAGGATGCGCTCCACAGCCCGGCCACCGCCTCGATATATTCCGTGCCCCCCTCGTCGTAGACATGGATGCCCTTGCCCTCGCGGATGACGAGGGAGCCCTCCTCCTGGTGCTTGCGCAGGTCGGTGTAGGGGTGCAGGGCATAGGCGATGTCGCGCGCGACGGGGGAATTGGGCAGGGTCGGTGTCGTCGCCATTTCGATCCTCCAGCGGCAGATGCGTCTCGGTACAATGGGGCGCAGGGCGGCGGCGCGTTCAAGCGCGGCTTTCTTGGCCCGTCATAAGCAAGGCTAATGCATCGCGGCCGGGCGAAAAAGAACCGGCGCGCCCGCAGGGGACGCGCCGGTCGCTAGGGCTGTCCGGGAACCCGTGTCCCGGGGCCGGGTCTCCTCAGACGCTGGGGTCCGGAGTCACCCGCAGATAGGGTTTCAGGGTCTTCCAGCCCTTGGGGAACTTGCCCTTGGCGTCGGCGTCGGAAATCGTCGGCGGGATGATCACGTCCTCGCCCGGCTTCCAGTTCACCGGGGTCGCCGCCGAATGCTTGGCGAAAAGCTGCAGGGAATCGACGACGCGCAGGATCTCGTCGAAGTTC
>JABIRQ010000348.1 GCA_018699755.1 Rhodospirillaceae bacterium
CGGCAATCTATATCGCCCGGCGCGAGGCCGTGTTGCAGAAGCGGCGCGCGGCCGCGACCGCGGCGCGGCCGTGATGGGCGAGGCGATGAACGACTTCACTCCGCCAAGGCCCTGCCAGCCCCACCTCACCCTCCCACGCCTGCGGCGCGGGAATAGGGAAGCATAAAGTGCCCATCGTCCATCCCGCCTCGTCCGGCCTCCTCGCCGCCTTCGGGCGCATCCCGCCGACGGTGCGCGGGGGCCTGCTGTTCATTGCCGGAGGCACCTGCTTTGCCGTGATGACGGCGATGATCCGGCCGCTGGCGGAGGAGCTGCACCCGTTTCAGATCGTCTTCTTCCGCAACGTCCTGGGGGTCGCCTTCCTCGCCCCCTGGCTGCTGCGCGCGCGGATCAACCTGCTGGGCTCGCCCCAACTCAAGACGCATCTGCTGCGCGCCGTTTTCTTCGTGATCGCCATGATGTGCTGGTATTCGGCGATCCCCCATATCGAACTGGTCGACGCCTCGGCCCTGGTCTTCACCGCCCCGATCTACGTGACGATCCTGAGCGCCGTGGTCCTGCGCGAGCGGGTGCGCCTGCGGCGCTGGACCGCCGTCGCGATCGGCTTTTCGGGCATGCTGATCGTGCTGCGCCCAGGCTTCGAGGCGATCCCCCTGGCCGCCGGACTGGTGCTGATCGACGCTTTGGCCTGGTCGATCATGGTGATCCTGGCGCGCTTTCTGTCGCGCACCGAGCCGGCCTCGGCCATCGTCGGGCATATGTTCGTCTGGGCCTCGATGATCTCGCTGATCCCGGCGCTGTTCGTCTGGCAATGGCCCAGCCTCAACGCCTGCCTCTGGTTGCTCGCCCTGTCCGGCGTCTCGACGATCGGCCATGTCTGCGTGACGCGGGCGCTGACAATCGCCGAGGCCTCGGCCGTCATGCCTTTCGAATATACCCAGCTCGTCACCGTCGGCCTGATCGGCTATCTCGCCTTCGGCGAGGTGCCCGACGACTGGACCCTGTTGGGGGCGGCGGTGATCGTCGCCGCCGCGATCTATATCGGCCAGCGCGAGGCGGCGGCCGGGCGGCGCGAGGCCCAAGCCGCGAAGACGGCCGCCAAGGCAGCCGCGACGGCGGGCGAAGATTAGCGATGCTGACCGCCATCCGGCGTTTGAGCGCAAGGGGCGCAGCGCTACCCGACGTGACCCGCGGCGCGCTCTACCTGATCACGGCGGGGTTTTTCTTCGCCCTGATGACCTCCATCGTCCGGCCCGCCGCGGTGGAACTGCATCCGTTCCAGATCGTTTTCCTCCGGAACCTGTTCTGCCTGACCTTGATGCTGCCCTGGCTGTTCCAGGCGCGGGTCAACCTGCTGCAATCGCCCCAGCTCAAGCTGCACCTGCTGCGCGCGACCCTGTTCGGCGCCGCGATGATGTGCTGGTTCACCGCCGTCACCATGCTGCCGCTGGTCGACGCCGTTTCGCTCAACTTCACGGCGCCGATCTTCGTCACCATCATGGCCTCCCTGATCCTGCGCGAGACCGTGCGGCTGCGCCGCTGGACCGCGGTCGCGATCGGCTTCGGCGGCATGCTGGTGATCGTCCGGCCCGGCTTTCAGGAGTTCAACCTGGGCCATCTTCTGGTCATGGGCGACGCGATCATCTGGGCCGCGGCGGTGATTCTGGTGCGCATCCTGTCTCGGCGCGAACCGCCCATCGTGATCGTCTCGCACATGTTCGTCTGGGTGACGCCGCTGTCGCTGATTCCCACGCTCTTCGTCTGGGTCTGGCCGAGCCCGCAAATCTGGCTCTGGATGGTCGCCATGGCGGCCTGCTCGACCGTGGGACATATCCTGGCGACCCGCGCCCTGGCGGCGGCCGAGGCCAGCGCTGTGATGCCCTTCGACTATATCCGGCTGATCTTCTTTGCCTCCGCCGGCTATCTCTTTTTCGGCGAACTGCCCGACGAATGGACCCTGGTCGGGGCGGCGATCATCGTCGCCTCCAGCCTCTACATCATGCGGCGCGAGGCCATCGTTGCCCGCCAGCGCGCCGCGGCGGAACGCATGGCGGACGGGGCGGAGGACGACAACTAGGAAGCTCTTGAAAAAAAGGAGGCGCCGCAGTGGCGTCGACCCCTTGAACCCGGCCCGCGGTTGCGCGAGCATCGTGTCGGGCTGCGTGCCCTCGAGGGAGGAAACGATGGCGAAGAATGCGAAGGATTCGGGCGGCTTCGGCTACCCATTCACGGTCGAGGAGTTCCAGGGCCGCCTGAAGAAGGTCCGTGCGGATATGAAGGCGGCGGGAATCGACATCCTGCTCGTCACCGGGCCGGAAAATATCTACTACCTCTCCGGCTACCGCACGACGGGCTACTACGTCTATCAGGCCCTTGTCGTGCCGCTCGACGGCGATCCGCAATTCGTCGTCCGGGCCTTGGAATTCACCAATGTCGAGGCCCTGTCCTGGATCACGACCGGTTACAAGGTCGAGGACACGGAAAGCTATTTCGAGGCCACGGCCGCCTGCATCGAGAAGATGGGCGGGGCCAAGGCGCGGATCGGCTTCGACGACGGCGGCTTCTTCCTGCCCGCCGCGATCCTAGACGGGTTGCGCGCACGCATGACGGGCGCGACCTTCGTGGCGGACGGCGGGTTGGTCGAGAAATCGCGCGTCGTCAAATCGCCTCAGGAGATCGAGTATATCCGCCAGGCCTCGGCCTGCGCCGTCGCCGGGCTGGAAGCGGGCATCGCCCATACCCGCGCCGGTGTGAGCGAGAACGATCTCGCGGGCGAGACCTATAACGCCCTGGTCCGGGCGGGCAGCGAGTATGTCGGCTCCCAACCCTATGTCGTGACCGGCAAACGCTCGGCCCTGGGCCACGCCACCTTCGAGCGCCAGATCGTCCAGCAAGGCGACGACGTGTTCTTCGAGGTCGGCGGCTGCATCTACCGCTATGGCGGGGCGATCATGCGCTCGGTCTCGGTCGGCAAACCCTCGGCCCAGTTCCAGAAGGCGGCGGACGCCGTGTTGGGCGCGCTCGATGCGGTGCTGAACGCCGCCAAGCCGGGCGCGACCTCGGGCGAGGTCGATCGGGCCGGGCGGAGTGTCGTCGAGAAGGCGGGCCTGGGCGACTGCTGGCACCACCGCACCGGCTATTCCATCGGCATCGGCTTTCCGCCCGGCTGGGGCGAGGGCCAAATCATGGACCTGAAGCCGAACGACGAGCGCAAGCTGGAGGCCGGGATGGTGTTCCACACGGTGCCCCTGCTGTTGATTCCCGAGATCGGCTCGGTCGGCTTCAGCGAAACCTTCGCCATCACCGAAAGCGGCTGCGAGATCCTGACCGAGACGCCGCGCGAATTGCGGGTCGTGGATTGAACTCGACCAAGCGAGGAGAGAAACAGATGACCACGGAATCGCCGCTGCTGGGCGTGATGCAGCTTCAGAACACGCCCGTGACCGTGCCCGGCTCGATGGGCCATGCGGACAGCTACGACGCGCCGGTCGTGTTCCGCCGGGTGCCGGGCGCCTGGACTTCCAACGTCGTGGGAGAGGGGCGCGAACTCGTACCCGCCTATATCGAGACGGCGCGGGCGCTGGAAGCCGAGGGCTGCACGGCCCTGGTCACCAATTGCGGCTTCACCGCGCGCTTCCAGAAGGACGTGGCGGCCGCCGTGGCCATCCCCGTGGCGATGTCCAGCCTGCTGATGGTGCCCTGGGCCGCGAGCCTGCTGCCGCCGGGCAAGAAACTGGGCATCGTGACCTACGATTCGAACCAGCTGACCGAGGTGCATTTCAACGGCGCGGGCTGGTCGCGCAAGACCATGCCGGTCGAGATTGTGGGCATCGAAGGTTCGGAATCCTGGCATCGCATGGCCGACCCGGACACGAAGCTCGACCGGGCGATGGTCGAGCGCGACGTGCTGGCCGCGACGCGCGGGATGCTGGCCGCCCATCCGGAGATTTCCAGCATCGTCCTCGAATGCTCGGCCTTCCCCCTCGCCGGCGACGCCGTGCGGCGCGAGACGGGCCTGCCGACCGTCCATTTCGTCACCATGGCGAATATGCTGATCCGTTCCGCCGCGCCGAGTCCCAGGGCCGCGCGGGCGGCGGCGGAGTAGGGAACCGCCATGATCCGTCCGCTCGGCTGCCTGCGCCTCAACAACGGGCCGATCGCCCTGCCCGGCTCGCCGACCCAGGCGGAGTCCTATCCCTTCCCCGTGATCCTGGAAGGGGTACCGGGGGCCTGGACGGAGAACGTGACGCGGGGCGACCGTTCGGTGCGCGACGCCTATGTCGAAAGTGCTCGGAGGATGGAGGCGCGGGGCTGCGCCGCCGTGGTCACGACCTGCGGCTTCACCAGCCTGTTCCAGGCCGATATGGCGGCGGCCGTCTCGATCCCCGTGGCGAGTTCGAGCCTGCTGCTCGTTCCTTTTATCCGCGGGCTGCTCCCCGAGGGCGCGCGCATCGGCATCCTGACCTATGACGCCACGCGGCTGACCGACGCCCATATGGAGGCGGCGGGATGGAGTCCGAAGGAAGTCGCCATCGCGGTGGACGGCGCCCAGGGCACCGAATCCTGGGAGCAGATGGCCGAAGAGCAGCCCGAACTGACCGTCGAGATGATGAACCGGGACGTGGGCGCGGCGGCCGAGCGGCTGATCGCCAAGCATCCGGATATCCGCGCCCTGTTGTTCGAATGCACCATCTTTCCCATTGCGTCGGACCATGTGCGGGCGCGGACCGGCCTGCCGGTCTACGACTATCTGACCCTGGCGCGCCTCACCCACGAGGCGGCGGAAGCTCAAAACACAGCTACGAGCACGGCCGCCCGTGCGGCTGCGGAATAGGCGCGATGACCCAACTGCCCCACGGCGTGAACGAAGAGCTGGCCGACAAGATCCGCTCGGTCCGCCGGACGATCCATGAGCATCCGGAACTTTCGAACCGGGAGCACGACACCCAGGCCCTGGTCTGGCGCGAACTGACCGCCGCCGGCATCGACGACGTGAAGGAGGTCGCGGATACCGGCCTGATCGCGACGATTCGCGGCGGCAAGGGCCCGGGCCGCACCCTGGGCCTGCGCGGCGACATGGACGCCCTGCCGATCCAGGAAGCGACTGACCTGCCCTTCGCTTCGAAGAATGCCGGGGTCATGCATGCCTGCGGCCACGACACCCACACCGCCATCGTGTTGGGCGCGACCATCGCCCTGCACCGGGCGCGCGCGGAGTTCGCGGGCGAGCTGCGCTGCATCTTCCAGCCGGCCGAGGAGACCGAGCCCCTGGGCGGGCGGCGGGTCGTCGAATCCGGCGTGCTGGATGGGGTCAAGGGCATCCTGTCCCTGCATGTCGATCCGGCGATTCCCGTCGGCAAGATCGGCGTGCGCGCCGGGCCGCTGCTGGCCGGGGGCCAGGAGATCACGATCCGGGTCAAGGGCACCGCGAGCCATGCCGCGCGGCCCCATCTGGGCGCGGACGCCGTGCTGGCGGCCTGCGCCATCGTCCAGGCCCTGCAGACGATTCCGAGCCGCCGGATCGATCCGCTGGAGCCGGTCGTCGTGACCATCGGCAAGATCGCGGCAGGCACGGCGAAGAACGTCATCGCCGATTCCGCCATGATCGAGGGCACCTTGCGGGTGCTGGACGAAGGGGTCCGAACCGAAGTCGTGCGCCTGATCCGCGAACTCGCGGACGGGGCGGCGCGCAACCACGGCTGCACGGCCGAGCTGGAAACCTCGGGCGGCGAACCGGTTCTGATGAACGATCCCGGCCTGACCGACCTGATCCGGCGCACGGGGCACGATCTGCTGGGGGCGGACAACGTGGTCGAGATCGCGCGGCCCTCGATGGGCAGCGAGGATTTCGCCTTCTATGTCCAGGCCGCGCCCGTCTCCATGTTCCGCCTGGGTATCCGCAACGAGGCCCTGGGCTATACCCATCCCTTGCATCATCCGGAATTCGTAGTCGACGAAAGCGCTCTGCCCATTGGAGCGGCGATCATCGTCGAATCCGCGCGCCGGTTTCTGGATGGAAAGGACTGATCGCATGCCCACGCATCCCGTCGACCACGCCACGGACGAGATCGTCGAGCGCTATTGGAAGGACGGCGCGGTCTATCTGCGTCAGATCTTCGACCCGGCCCGGATCGACCGGTTGCGCGAGACGGTCGAGGCGGTGCGCGCCGATCCGGGCCCGGAGGTCCACCGCTATGTCGACGAGCCGGAGAGCGGCAAGCTGTTCTTCAACGTCTCGCGGCGCTGGCCCGAAGAGACGGGCATGCGCACCTTCATCCGCGACTCTGGGGTGACCGAGCTGGCCGCGCGCTTCGCGCGGGCCGAGAAACTGAACCTGCTGTGGGACGGCACCTTCTACCGCACGCCGGGCTGCGAGCAGCCGACCCCCTGGCACCAGGATGCGCCCTATTGGCCCTTCGAGGGCGACCAGATCGTCAGCGTCTGGATTCCGCTCGACCCGGTTTCCGACGCCTCCGTCCTCGGCTTCCTGCGCGGCTCGCACCGCATGGGCCGGTTCTCCCGCGCGAGTTTCCGGGACGGCGGGAAGTCGAGCCATTTCGCCTCGGACCGGGAAGACGCCCTGCCCGTCCCGTCCCTCGATATGGCCGCGAACGCCGACTACGACATCCTGCGCGCGCCGCTGGAGCCGGGCGATTGCGCGGTCTTCCACGGCTTCGCCCTGCACGGCTGTCCGGGCAACATGGCCAAGGAACGGCCCCTGCGCGCCGCGACGTTCCGCTTCGCCGGGGAAGACGTGCGCTATGCCGAGCGGCCCGAGGGCACCTCGCCCAGCTTCCCCGGCTGCGGCCTGCACGACGGCGACCCGATCGACAGCGAGACTTTCCCGGTGATCTGGCGCCAGGATGCGCCAAGCGTGAACCTATAGGGCCAAAGACCATGAACCGAGAACCGCTCAACCCGATCACAGAGAACGACGTCGCAGCCTATCGGCGGGACGGGGCGGTCTGCCTGCGCGGGGTGTTCGATACGGACTGGCTCGCCCTGGTCGAGGCGGGGATCGAACGGAATCTGGCCGAGCCCGGCGAGTTCGCCCATTTCTACGACCGGGACGAGGAAGGGCATATCTTCTTCAACGACGTGGTGTCCTGGGAGCGGATCCCGGAATACCGCCGCTTCATGCTCGACTCCCCGGCTCCGGCCCTCGCCGCCGCCCTGATGGGCTCGTCGAAGGCGAACGTCTTCTACGACAGCGCCTTCTACCGCACCGCCGGCACCGCCTCGCCCACGCCCTGGCACCAGGATACCCCCTACTGGTCCGTGCGCGGCGACGACGTGTGCAGCCTGTGGACACCGATCGACCCGGTCGGGCGGGAGCGCGCCCTGGAATTCGTGCGCGGCAGCCACCGCTGGGACACGGTGTTCTACCGCCAGAGCTTCTTCGCCGACGGCAAGGGCGAGCATGCCTTCGAGGAGAGCCGCGACGAGCGGGCCGGCGACGAGCACGCCCGAGCGGCGCCGCCCGATATCGCCGCCGAGCGGGACAAGCACGACATCGTCGCCTGGGACATGGCGCCGGGCGACTGCCTGGCCTTCTGCGGTATGGTCTATCACGGCCACCCGGGCAACCCGTCGGAAAGCGGACCCCTGCGCGTCCTGGCGACCCGCTATGTCGGCGACGACGCGCGCTTCGCGGTCAAACCGGAGGGCTCGGACCCCGACCTGCGCGGCCGCGGGCTGGAGGACGGCGAGCCTTTCGGGGGGCCCCACTTCCCCGTCGTTTGGCCGCGAGAGGAGACCGCGGAATGATGACCGACACAGATATCCTGGCCCGCATCGGCGAGGCCGATGTCGCGGCCTTCGGGGACGACGGCGCGGTCCGCCTGCGCGGCGTGGTCGACCCGCACTGGATCGACATCCTCAAGACCGGCACCGAGAAGGTCCTCGCCGCGCCCGGCAAGTACGGGCGGACCCAGTCCAAGCCCGACGACCCCGGTTTCTTCTTCACCGAATACTTCATGTGCGACTACCAGCCCGAGATGCGGCGCTACGCGCTGGACGGCCCGGGCGGGACGATCGCCGCGCGCCTCCTGCGCTCGGAGCGGGTGCGCTTCTTCTACGACGGGCTGTTCGTCAAGGAACCGGGAACCGAGCGGCGCAGCGACTGGCACCAGGACCAGCCCTACTATCCCGTCGAGGGCCGCCAGGTCATGGTCCTTTGGACCCCCATGGACGCCGCGCCCGCCGAAGTGGCGCTACAGGTCGTGCGCGGCTCCCATCTCTGGGGCAAGGCCTTCACGCCGGTGATCTTCTCGACCGAGCAGGCCCTCGAATTCGACGAGAGCTACGGCGAGGCGCCGGACGTGGACGCGGACCCCGACGCCTACGACGTGCTGAGTTGGGACGTCGAGCCCGGCGACGTGATCGCCTTCCAGGGCATGGCGCTGCACGGCGCGGCGGGCAACCCGACGGGCGGGCGGCGGCGGGCGAGCCAGACGACATGGCTGGGCGACGACGCGGTCTTCGCCCGCCGGCCGGGCACTCTGGAGCCGCATTTCGAGGACCTGGACTATCCGGACGGCACGCCGCTCACCGACGATTCGGCCTTTCCAATGGTCTGGCCCAGGGCGTAAGAATTTCTCAGCGAGGGAGGCACGAGATGAACCAGGAAATGCAGGCTGTCCGCGACAGCATCACGGAGACCGATGTCGAGCAGTTCTGGCGCGACGGGGCGGTGCCCCTGCGCGGCGTGATCGGGGCGAACTGGCGCGAGCTGATCGCCGAAGGCATCGAAAAGACGGTGGCCGACCCGACGTCCTACGGCCGGGTTCAGTCCAAGCCGAACGATCCGGGCTGGTTCTTCACCGACTACTACATGTGGCGCAAGCACAAGGAGTTCGAGACCGTCGCCAAGGACGGGCCGGGCGGCGTGATCGCGGCCAGGATCCTGCGCTCGAAGCAGATCAACTACTTCTACGAGGGCCTGTTCCTGAAAGAGCCCGGCACCGTGCGAACCACGAACTGGCACCAGGACCAGCCCTATTACAATGTCGACGGCCGGCAGATCTGCGTCATCTGGATTCCCCTCGACCCGGTGACCGAGGAGACCACGCTCCAGGTCGTCCGCAACTCCCACAACTGGGGCAAGTGGTTCCAGCCCGTCTTCATCGCCAAGGACCGGGTGGCCGAGGGCGCGGATGAGTTGTTCGAGCCGACGCCCGACGTCGAGGGCCATCCGGAGGATTTCGACATCCTCGCCTGGTCCCTCGATCCGGGCGACTGCCTGGTCCTGCATCCGCTCTGCCTGCACGGGGCGAGCGGCAACCCCCTGCCGATCCGCCGGCGCGCGATCCAGACCATTTTCCTGGGCGACGACTGCGTCTACGGCGAGCGCATGGCGGAGGTCGAGCCGCGCATCGAGGGCCACGACTTCAAGAAGGGCGACCGGCTGGGCGATGTCGAGAGCGTCTTTCCCAAGGTCTGGCCCCGACCCGATATGGAGCCCGACATGGCGGGCCGGGCGGCGTGACCCGGGTCAGCGACGAGGACATCCGCGCCTACCGCGAGGACGGCGCGATCTGCCTGCGCGGGGTGTTCGAGCCCTATTGGCGCGACCTCGCGGCGCGGGGCATCGAATACAACCTCAAGCGGGAGAACTGGGGCAGGCGCGCGCGCTATTACGACGCGGGTTCGGACAACCCCGGCTTCTTCCAGGACGCCTGCAACTGGCAGTTCGTCCCCGAATACCGGGAGTACGTCTTCGATTCCCCGGCCGCCGAGATCGCCGCGCGGCTGACCGCCTCATCCCAGGTCAACATCTTCTTCGACAACGTCATGATCAAGGCGCCGGGCAACCAGGCGCCGACCCCCTGGCATCACGACGTGCCCTACTGGCCGGTCGAGGGCGAC
Organism: Rhodospirillaceae bacterium; assembly: GCA_018699755.1. Lineage (GTDB taxonomy): Bacteria > Pseudomonadota > Alphaproteobacteria > CADEGL01 > CADEGL01 > JABIRQ01. Next base: position 9,868 of record JABIRQ010000348.1, read on the forward strand.
ACGGTGTGCAGCCTGTGGATGCCGCTCGATCCGATCACGACCGAGAACACTCTGCGCTTCGTCAAGGGCTCGCACCGCTGGGGCAAGCGCTTCATGCCCAGCGACTTCGGCGACAAGGGCGAGGCGGGCAAGGCCTACGAGCTGCCGCGCCCGGATTTCGAGCACATCCCGGATTTCGACGCTCGCGCGGACGAATTCGAATTCCTGATGTGGGAGATGGAGCCGGGCGACGCCATCGCCTTCGACGGCTATGTCGTCCACGGCGCGCCGGGCAACCCCCTGCCGACCCCGCGACGGGCCATGATCACCCGCTTCGCCGGCGACGGCTGCACCTATGCCGGCGACAAACACGAGGAACTGGGCCCGCCCTTCCCCGACTGCCCAATCCCCTCGGGCGCGCCGCTGACCTGCGAGCTTTTCCCCGTGGTCTGGCCGCCGGAGGCGCGGGCGGAAGGGGTGTGACCACGGATTACCCCGCCCTCCTCGACCCGGACTGGGAAGCGATCGCGCCGGCGGACCTGGCGCGGGCCGAGGCGGAGGCGCTGCGCAAGCAGGCCGAATACGTCTTCGAGGCGAGCCCCTTCTACCACCGGAAGTTCGCGGAGGCGGGGATCGAGCCGGAGGCGATCCGCTCGCCCGAGGACCTCGCCAAGCTGCCGTTCACGACCAAGGCCGAGTTGCGCGAGAGCCAGGAGCGGGAGCCGCCCTTCGGCGATTTCCTAGCCTGCGACCCGACCCAGGTGAGCCGAATCCACCGCACTTCGGGCTCGACCGGGCAGTTCGTCTACACGGCCTTGAGCGCGGCGGATGTCGACTGGACCACGCGGGTCGGCAGCCGGGCCTTCTGGGCCGCCGGGCTGCGGCCCCATCACCGGGTCGTCCACTGCCTCAACTACCAGCTTTGGATGGGCGGCTATACCGACCACGCCAATCTCGAGCGCACGGGCGCGGCCGTCATGCCCTTCGGCGTCGGCAACACCAAGCTGCTGGTCCGGGTGATTCGCGACGCCGGGATCGACGCGATCAGCGGCACGCCGTCCTACCCCCGGGTGCTGGAAAACGCGGTGCGCGAGGAACTGGGCATCGAGCCGTGCGAATTGGGCCTGAAACTGGGCCTGTTCGGCGGCGAACCGGCCCTGGAGGACCCCGCCTTCCGCATTCATCTGGAAGAGACCTGGGACATGCGGGCACGAAACGCCAATTACGGCGTATCCGACATCCTGTGCAACTTCGCCAGCGTCTGCGATCACAGCGAGGATCTGCACTATCTGGGCGCGGGCGCGATGATCCCCCAGCTTGTCGACCCGGAGACCGGCGAGCCCATCGCCATCCGAGAGGGCGCGCGGGGCGAGCTGGTCGGCACGAGCATCAACAAGCAGGCCCAGCCCCTGCTGCGCTACCGCACCCGCGACGTGCTGGAGATCACCGGCACGGGGCCATGCCGCTGCGGGCGCACGGGCTTTCGCTTCCGGGTCGTCGGCAGGGCCGACGACATGCTGCATGTGCGCGGCATCAACGTCTTCCCCTCCGGCATCGCCAAGGTGCTGACCGCCCTGCGCCCCGCCGTCACCGGCGAGTTCCAGGTGGTGCTGGATCATCCCCCGCCCTACGAGGGGCTCGACGTGACGGTCGAGGAAGGCGAGGGCGCGGCGGAGGTCGAGCGCCCGGCCTTGGTCGCGCGGGTATCCCAGGCCCTCAAGGCCGAACTCAACTTCACCGCGCGCTTGGTCCTGGTGCCGGCCGGTGCCATCCCCCGCACCGAGATGGGCAAGGCGATCCGAGTGAAGCGAGGGTATTGAGCGGCGGTGCCACCATCACCCTTCGAGACGGCCGCTGGGCGGCCTCCTCAGGGTGAGGAGAGGTAAGTGCAGTCCGTCGAGTTCGAGATTCAATACGCCTCCCTAGCCGAACCTCATCCTGAGGAGCGGCCCTTGGACCGCGTCTCGAAGGGTGCGGTTCGGCGCTTGGCAAGATCGTGCAAGCGTTCCCATTCGCCGGCGATCAGGGCCTCCTTCTTGGCCCTGGTCCAGCCCTTGACCCGGCGCTCCATTGCGATCGCATCGGTGATGTTTGCGAATTCCTGATGCCAGACCAGTTCGACAGGGCGGCGGCCGCTCGTGTAGCCGCCAAGAACTCCCGATTGGTGTTCAGCGACGCGTCGTTCGAGGGAACCGCGCGTGGTGCCGACGTAGTAACTGCCGTCGGCGCAGCGGAGGATATAGAGATAGGCTGGCATCGGCTGTGTGCCACCGTCACCCTTCGAGACGGCCGCTGGGCGGCCTCCTCAGGGTGAGGAGAGGTAAGTGCAGTCCGTCGAGTTCGAGATTCATTACGCCTCCCTAGCCGGACCTCATCCTGAGGAGCGCGCATAGCGCGCGTCTCGAAGGGTGCGGTTCGGCGCTCGCGAGGTTGTCGCGGCTAGAACCACGGCATCCGGATTCCGCCATCCAGGCGGACCGTCTCGCCGTTGATCATCGGGTTCTCGACGATCTCGCGGACCAGGGCGCCGAATTCCGAGGGATAGCCCAGGCGTTTGGGGAAGGGGGTGGCCTCGAGCCAAGGGCTTGTGGTGTCGGCGTAGTTGTCGCGGATCATCGGGGTGTCGAAGCTGCCCGGCGCGATGCCCGCGACCCGGATGCCGAAGCGGCTGAACTCGCGCGCCAGACCCAGGGTCAGGCCATGGATGCCGGCCTTCGATGCGGTATAGCCGGCCGAGCCGATCGAGCCGTCGAAGCCGGCGACCGAGCCGACGGTGACGACGACCCCGCGCGCGCCGTCCGCGTCGAGGGGTTCGGCCCGTTTCATCGCCCAGGCGGCCAGGCGGATGACATTGAAGGCGCCGACCAGATTGACCTCGACCACCCGGCGGAAGTCCTCCAGCGGCATGGGCGCATCGCCGCGCAGGGTATAGGCGACATGGGCGATGCCGGCCGCATTGACCAGGATGCGCGCGGCGCCGTGGGCCTTTTCGGCCTCGCCCAAGGCAGTCTCGACCGCGCCTTCGTCGGTGATGTCGCAGGGCAGCGCCAGGCCGCCGATCTCGCCCGCCACGCGCGCGGCGCCCTCAGCCGAACGGTCGAGCACCGCGACCCTGGCCCCGGCTTCCGCCAGGGCCCGCGCCGCGCCCTCGCCCAGGCCCGACCCGCCGCCGGTGACCAGGGCCGCCAGCCCTTCGATGCGGATCGCCATGCCGTTCCTCCCTTTTTGTCCCGCGCGCCGCCGATCTTCGCTAGAGTCCTGCGGTCGCAAATTGCGGAGCCCGCCATGACCGATTCGACCACAGCCGCCAAAGATCCCCTCGACCGTCCCGCGCTGGCACTGCACTGGACGATCGCGATCCTGATCATCGGCATGATTCCCTTCGGGGTCTATATGGACGATCTGCCGGACGGCAGCGCCCTGAAGGCGGCGATCTATCCCTTCCATTCGGGCCTGGGTCTGATTTTTCTGGTCCTGGTCGTCTGGCGCAGCGCCCTGCGCCTTCGCCGCGGCTTTCCGGAGCCCGCGGGTCGATGCGCCATCTGGCAACGGCACCTCGCCCGGACGGTCCATTGGCTTCTGCTGCTCGGCGCCCTGGCCATGCCCATCGCCGGCATCGCCCATGCCCTGGGAGAGGGGCGTGAAATCTCCGTCTTCGGCCTGTTTTCATTCGGCCGGATCGCACCGGACGAGGCCCTGGCGGAATGGGCCGGCGCGGTCCACGAAAATGCCGCCTTCGCACTGATCGCCCTGATCGCGCTTCACCTCGTCGGCGCGCTCAAGCACCACTGGATCGACCGGGACGGGACCCTGACGCGGATGCTGGGCCGCTAGGTTGTGTCCTCATTAGTTTGTCATCCCAGCCGCGACTTTCGTCCAAATCTTTGATTTGGCGACGAAAGTCAGCGAGCCGGGATCCAGCTTCGCACAGTATGCCGCTCGCTCTGGATTCCGGCTCGTAAGGCTCACTCCCGGAAATCCTGCGGATGTCCGGGCTCGCCTAACGGCCGGAATGACGAAACTGCGTTAATGAGTACAGAACCTAGGCCGCTTGCGCGGAGCGGCCGAGCCGGGCGATGATTCGCGCAATATCCACAAAGCCGAGCGCGGAGCGACCATGTTCAAGGAATTCAAGGAATTCGCCCTCCGGGGCAATGTCACGGACATGGCGGTCGGCATCATCATCGGCGCCGCCTTCACCAAGCTCGTCGGCGCCCTGGTCTCCGGCGTCATCATGCCGCCCATCGGCGTGCTGGTCGGGGGCATCGATTTCTCGAACTATTTCATCACCCTGACCGGCGGCACTTACGCGACCCTGGCCGAAGCGGAGGAAGCCGGCGCCGCGGTGATCAAATACGGCCAGTTCCTGACCCTGGTCATCGATTTCGCCATCGTCGCCTTCGTCATCTTCCTGCTGATCCGCGGCATGAACAACATGCGCCGGAAAGCGGAGGATCCGAACCAGCCCTCGCCCTCGCCGACCACCAAGAACTGCCCCTTCTGCATTTCGACCATTCCAATTCAGGCGAGCCGCTGCCCGAACTGCACATCCGAGTTGGAAGCTGGGGCGGCCTGATGGCGAAGCGCCCAGTCATGACTCGCGCGGATATATTCGCCCCCGACTTCACGACCGATCCCTATTGGTGGCGCGAGGCACGACCGCGCGACTTGCCGGAACGGCCGCTGCCCGCGCGCGCGGATGTCGCGATCGTGGGCGCGGGCGGCACCGGCCTGGCGGTCGCTTTACCCCTGGCTCGGGCCGGCCGGTCGGTCGTTATCCTGGAGGCCGCCCTGCCCGGCGAGGGTGCCAGCACACGCAGCGGCGGCAATGTCAGCCGCACCCTGAAGGCGACCTTCCCCGAACTGGTCCACCACCACGGCGAGGAACGGGCGGTCGACTACTATCGCGAGGCCGGGCTGGCGATCGAGCATCTGTCCCGCCTCATCGAGGAAGAGGGCATCGAATGCGGCTATCGCCGGCAGGGGCGCTACTACGCCGCCCATAACCCGCGGGCCTATGAGACCCTGGAAAGCTCCTCCGAGACCCTGCGCCGGCGGGTCGGCTACGAGGTTGAGATGATTCCCCGCGCGGCCCAGCGCGAGCATATCGGCAGCGACCGGTATCACGGCCTGCAACTGGTCAAGGGACCGGCGATCCTACACGGCGCCACCTTCTACGCCGGAATGCTCGACCGGACCCTGGCGGCGGGCGCCGAGATACACGCCCGCACGCGGGTCACCGGGATTCGCCGCGAAGGCGACGGTTTCGAGGTGGAAACGAGTCGGGGGGGCTTGCGGGCCGCCGAGGTCGTGGTCGCGACCAATGCCGAGACCGGTGCCGACAACCCGCTTTTCAGCTGGCTGCGCCGGCGTATCCTGCCGATCCGTGCCTTCGTCTGCGCGACGGAGGCGGTCGATGCCGAGCGCATGGCCCGCATCATCCCCGGCGGGCGCACCGTGATCACGACCCATAAGATCGTCTATCACATCCAGCCCTCGCCGGACCGCAGGCACCTGCTGTTCGGCGGCCGGGCCGGGCGCAACCACGCCTCCGTCCCGGCCGTGGCGGCGGCCCTGCACGGCCATTTCGCCGAGCGGTTTCCCGATTTCCGGGACCTCCGGATCGCCCATGCCTGGGAGGGGCATTTCGCCTATACCTTCGACGCCCTGCCCCGTTTCGGGCAGCGCGACGGCGTGCATTTCATCCTGGGCGACTGCGGCACGGGCATCCCGCTCTTCGCCTGGCTGGGTCACAAGACGGCCCTGCGCATCCTGGGCCGGATGGAGGAGGCGCGGACGGCCCTCGACGACCTGCCCTGTCCGACCATGGTGGGCTATACCGGCAATCCCTGGTTCGTCCCGGCGGCGGTTCGCTGGTACGCGCTGCGCGACGCCCTGCCGTTCTAAACCGGGCGCCCGCGCGCAGCCGAAACCGACGGAGCACCGCCATGCAAGCCCGCGTCATGTACGTCACCATGAAGCCGGAGCATATCGACGACGCCCGGGCCCGCTGGTCCGAGATCACCGCACGGTACAAGGACCGTGGGCTGCACGCCGCCTACATGATTCCGCTGGACCGGGCGACCGGGAAGATCATCTCGATCACCCTCTGGGAGGACGAGGCGGCGATGCGCGCGAACGAAGCCGATCCGATGCGCAAGGCGATGCACGAGCCCTTCAAGGACTGGTTCGCCCTCGCCCCTTTTACCGAGTATGGCGAGGTCGGGGCCTTCGTCGAATAGGCCGGGTTTTCCGGCATTCCGGGGTTCGTTCCGCCGACCGTTCGCTGGTAGGCTGCACGCGCCCGGCCCGGCCGAGAACAGGGACCGGGCGATTTCATGAAGAATCCGAAAGAGGGAGAACCGCCATGCACGCCCGTGTCATGCACGTCACCATGAAGCCCGAATGCCTCGACCAGGCGGCCGCAGCCTGGCCCAAGGCCACCGCCACCTTCAAGGACAAGGGCCTGCACGCGGGCTACATGATCCTGCTCGACCGGGAGGCGGGAAAGGTCCTCTCCGTCACGATCTGGGACAGCGAGGAGTCGATCCGCTCGAACGAGAACGACGGCGCCCTCAAGGAGCTGATGAAGCCCTTTCACGAGTGGTTCGCGGCCGACCCCTGGTCCGAATACGGCGAAGTCGGCGCCCATGTCGACTAGGCCGCCGGCCACCCTGCCGCCGATCGAGACGCCGCTCCTCTGGCTGGAAGACGTCGCCCGCCCCGAATGGACGGACGGCAACGGCCATATGAGCGCGGTGCATTACGCCGTCGTCTTCGAACAGGCGGTCAGCGCACTGCTCCAGCGCGTCGGCCTCAGCTACCGCTATGCCGAGGAAACGCGCCGGGGCGCTTTCCTGCTCGACTGGCACATCACCTTCGTGCGCGAAGTGATGGAGGGCGCGCGCTTGACCTTCCCGACCCGGATCGTCGACATGACCGACAAGGCGTTTCACTACTACATCGAAATGCGCGCCGGAGAGGAGCAATACCTGGCGGCGGTCAGCGAGGGGGTCGAATTGCATATGGACCTCGACGCCCGCCGCCCGGTGCCGTTCGCGCCCGCGATAGGGGCCTGGTTCCACGCGGCGGTCGAGGCCCACAAGACGCTGGGCCCGCCCGAGCACACCGGGCGGGTGGTGAAGATCAAGCGCAAGGGAGAATAGCCGGACTCAGAGCCTGCCACCGTCACCCTTCGAGACGGCCGCTGCGCGGCCTCCTCAGGGTGAGGAGAGTTTCGTGTTTTCCCGGTTTTCTCGGACGCCATACCTCCTTAGCGGGACCTCATCCTGAGGAGCGGCCCTTGGGCCGCGTCTCGAAGGGTGGGGTTCGACGCTTGGCAAGGTCCGGCAGGCGGTCCCAGTCACCGGCGATCAGGGCCTCTTTCTCGACCCGGCTCCAACCCTTGACCCTGCGCTCCATGGCAATCGCGTCGGTGATTTGAGCGAATTCCTGATGCTAGATCAGTTTGACCGGCCTGCGACCGCTCGTGTAACCGCCGAAAGCTCCCGATTGGTGTTCGGCGATCCGCCGCTCTAGGGAACCGCGCGTTGTGCCGACGTAATAGCTGCCGTCGGCACAGCGAAGCATGTAGAGATAGGCTGGCGTCGAAAGCCTGCCACCGTCACCCTTCGAGACGGCCGCTGCTCCTTCGAGACGCCGCCTGTCGGCGGCTCCTCAGGGTGAGGAGAGATTGGGGGTTGCGGTCGATTTCGTATGGCATTTTGCCTCCTTCACCGTTCCCTCCTACTCGCCCCACTGGCCGATGGTCTTGCCTTTCACGCCGGGCTTGAGGGTGTAGGTGTCGGCGTAGTCGTCCTCGGTATGGAAGTCCATGGGCGCGTCCGTCGCAAAGCCCTTGAGGCGCTCGGCATGGGCGGCGAGACCGGCGGCGCGGGCTTCGTCGCCGTCGCTGACATGGCCGGTAAAGGCCGGCGCGAGCACGTCGAAGCCAGTGAAGCGCAGGGCCTGATGGATGGGCCAGAGCAGGACGGAGAGATCGCCGTAGCGCCCGCGCGGGGAATAGGCCTCGATGCCGCAATCGGCCGTGCAGGACACGAGCGCGCGCTTGCCCGCCAGCGGGCCGATCTCGTACCACTTGCCGCGGCCGTAGGCGACGCCGGGGACGAATATCCGGTCCATGTAGCCCTTCAGAATCGCCGGCATGCCGAACCACCAGATCGGGTATTGCAGGATCAGGCCGTCGCACCACTGCAGCAGCTCGATCTCGGCCTGGACGGCGGGCACGAAAGCATCCTTCTTGAAGGCATTGGCCTGTTCCCGCATGACCGCGAAGAAGTCCGGGTTGCGCGCCTCGGTGAAGTCGGCGCGAGTCACCCGCGCGTCCAGATCCTTGGCGTAGAGATTGGTGATCCGGGCCTCGTGGCCCATGGCTTCCAGGGTCTCGACGGCCGTGGCCGCGAGGGCCGCGTTGTAGGAATTCGGCTCGGGATGGCCGAGCACGATCAGGACCTTCTTGTTCTTCCCTGGCATGTTCCCCCCTCGGGTTCTCTGTGCGTAAGCTTGGCGCCGTTCCGCGCGGGCGGACGATAGCACGGGAAAATGCGATGCCCGACCCAGTCCTGCATCCGGACTTCAAGGACACGCCCTATTGGTGGGAGGCGCTGGATGCGCCCCCGCCGCCGGCCGATCCGCCGGAGCGGACCGAAGTGGCGATCGTCGGCGGCGGCTATACCGGCCTGTCCGCCGCCTTGACCCTGGCACGGGCGGGGCGCAAGGCCCTGGTGTTGGAGGCCGAGCATCCGGGCTGGGGTGCGAGCTCGCGCAACGCGGGCCTGATCACCAAGCTGCTGCATACCGGTCTCGCCCGCATGGAAAAGCATGTCGGGACCGAGGCCCTGGGGCGCTATATCGCCGAAGCGGCGGCGGCCTTCGCCTATACCATCGAGCTGATCGAGCGCGAGCAGATCGCCTGCCACCTGACCCGCCCCGGCCGCTTCGTCGCGGCGCCCAACCCGCGCAAGCTGAAAGAATTGGCGAACGAACTGGAACTCGCCGAGCGCTATGCCGACGCGACAGGCGAAGTGCACGACAAGAAGAGCCAGCGACGCGAACTGGGCTCGAATCATTACGCGGGCGGCATCGTCATCGAGGGCACGGCCGCCGCCCATCCAGCGCTCTACGCCCAGGGCCTGGCGCGGCGGGCGGAGAATGCGGGCGCGACCCTCGCCGGCGGCTGCCGGGTCGCGGCGATCCGGCGCGAGGGCAATGGCTTCCGGGTCGAGACCGGCCGGGGCCCGGTTCTGGCCGACGAGGTGATCGTGGCGACCAATGCCTATACCGGGCCGGAGCTGCCGCAATTCCGGCACCGGGTCGTGCCCATAGCCGCAAGCATGATCGCGACCGAGCCGCTGGACCGCGGCACGATCGAGCGCCTGCTGCCGACCGGACGGACCTGCGTCGACAACGCCCGGACCTTCCGCTACTGGCGCAAGGCCCCGGGCGAGGACCGGCTGCTGTTCGGCGGCCTGTCCGGCCAGCGCTGGCGCGACGGCAAGGCGCGAGCGCGTTCGCTCCATGCCGAGATGACGGCGGTCTTTCCGGACATGGCCGGCGCGCGCGCGACCCATGCCTGGTCGGGACAGGTCGCCCTGAGCCTCGACCACCTGCCCCATCTGGGAGTCCATGACGGCATCCATTACGCCCTGGCCATGTGCGGCACGGGCCTGCCCATGGGCACTTGGCTGGGCCACCGGATCGCGCAATGCCTGCTGGGCGAGGCGGAGGCCGGCACGGTGTTCGACACCCTGCCCTTCCGCGAGAACCGCCTGGTCGCCGGCAACGCCTGGTTCGCCCCGGCAGCGGCGGGTTTCTATCGTTTTTTGGACTTGATGGAGCCGTAGGACGTTCACCGGGCAGGGTCCTTCATCTCATCCGTCGCCGATGGCATACTTTGTTGTTGCGTCGCGTCACCAACTGACTCCGGGGGAGACCGAGATGTCCGAACAGCAAGTGACCAGCACCATCCACGACGAAGACCTCGCCGACGAAGCACTGGACGATCGCGGGGCGAGAGTGTTGCCCTCGGTCAATCCTTGCAACGTTCTGTCGGTCGGCTGCCGGGCGGATAGCGCCTAGCGCCCGCGGTTGATCCAAGGCTCGCATCTAGGCCGCCGCCCGGGACTCCTCGGCAAAGCGGTCCAGGGCCGTGCGGACGGCGGCGACGAGCTGGCCGATCTCTTTCTCTGAAATCACGAAGGGC
>JABIRQ010000174.1 GCA_018699755.1 Rhodospirillaceae bacterium
ATCTCTTTGTGGACTTCCATCAGACCATCCTCTCCACCGAGCGACCCTTCTATATCTTTCCGTGGCAACCCGTCGGCTGGCGCTGGGCGCGCACCCTGAGGGCTGCCGATGTGTGGGTCACCCGGAACCCCGGGCAAGCCTTCTCCGCCGGTACCCGCTGCGCCGATGAATATGTGCGAATGCGTGGCAAGCCCGGGATTACCATTGAGCTCAGCAAGAAAGGCTTCGATCCGGCGGCAGAGCAGCGCTGCCGCCTCCGGCCAGTCCGCCTCGCGCAGGTCGTCGTCGTAGAGCGGGATGGCGCCGATCTCGGCGATCTCGATGCGGGCGTCCGGCGCCGCCATCTCCTGCGCGGCCCGCAAGGCCGCGCGGTTGTATGAGTTCTTTCGCAGGCTGCCGCACAGCCCGAGGATCTCGATTGGTTTCGCCATGGTCGTGTTCTCCCGTTCTCGCCGGTTGGCGTTCCCCGGAGACATAGGCGCGGGCGCGCGCCGGTCCAGGCGGCCGGGCAATTCGGCCGGGCGACCTAGTGCAGATGCGCCGGGCTGCGGGGCTGTGCGACGAGGGCCCGTTCGACCGCGACGACGACGGCGGGCCAGGCGCCGGGAGCGGATTGCCGGAACAGTCGTGCGCTCGGATACCAGGGCGAGTCCGCCCGTTCGAGCAGCCAGCGCCAGTCGGGCGCGTGGGGCAGCAGGATCCAGACCGGCTTGCCCATCGCTCCGGCGAGATGGGCGACGGCGGTGTCGGCCGCGATGACCAGGTCCAGGCCCGAGACGATCCGGGCGGTCGCGCCGAAATCGGTGAGCAGCGGCGCCGCGTCGTCGAGCGGCAGGGCGCGGGCGAGGGCGACCGTCTCGCCGGCCGGCCGGTCGCGCTGCAGGCTGACGAAGCGGATGCCGGAGATCGAACGCAGACCCGCGAAAAGGCCGGGTGGGATCGAGCGGCGGGCGTCGGTCCGGTGGCGCGGGTTGCCGGCCCAGACCAGGCCGATCCGGCGCTGGCCCGGCGCCGACGGCAGGTCCGAAGGCGGGCCGGCGGTCGCCCGCAGATAGGGCACGTCCGCCGGCACCGTGTCGATGGTGGTGCGGAACAGGCGGCTGAGGCTCATCAGAGGCGCGTGGCAGTCGACGGGGGGCAGGGGATCCGTGCCGCGCGCGATCGATTCCGCCACTCCGTCCAGGCTTCCGGCCAGCGGCAGAAGGGGGGCGGGGATCTCCAGCACGACCTCGCCGCCCCGCGCCGCGACCAGGGGGGCGTAGCGCAGGAACTGGATTGCGTCGCCGATGCCCTGTTCGGCATGGAGCAGGATGCGCCGCCCGGCGAGGGGGGCACCGTTCCACAGGGGCTGGGTATAGCGCCGCGCTTCGCGCTGGAAGGGGCGGGTGCGCCAGCGCCATTCGTAGGACGACCAGCCGGCGAGGAAATCGCCGTGCAACAGGCGCAGGACGCCGAGCTGCATATGGGCGGCGGCGTGATCCGGCTTGGCGGCGATCGCGCGGGAGATCGCGACCTGGGCCTCGTCATAGCGGCCCAGATCGCAGAGCGCGATGCCGAGATTGTTGAGGGCGCTGGGTTGGTTCGGGTCCCGCTCGACCGCGGCGTGGTAGCATGCGGCCGCCTCCTCGGTCCGCAGGAGGGAGCCGAGCAGGGTGCCGAGATTGAAATGCGGGCTGGCGTTGTTCGGGGCGATCTCGGCGGCCCGCCGATAGGCGTCCTCCGCGCCCTTCGCGTCGCCCAGGGCCTGGCGGGCGACGCCGAGATTCTCCCACGCGGCGGCATGATCGGGCGCGGCCTCGACGATCGCTTCGAACAGGCGGGCGGCGTCGCCATGGCGGCCCGCGTTGTAGGCCTCCATCGCCTGGGCGAAGGCGTCCTTTACGGTGACGGGCGCGGCCTGGCGTTCGGGCCGGTCCTCCTCGGCCATCGCGAGCCCCTCAGCCCCACAGCCGGGGCGAGGGCGGCTCGACGATGCTGCCGCGATAGACTAGGCCCTCGGGCCGGTCCTCGGCGAGGAGGAGCGGACCGTCGAGATCGACCACGGCGACGCCCTGGGCGACCAGGGTCGCGGGGGCCATGGACAGCGAAGTGCCGATCATGCAGCCGACCATGATGCCGAGACCCGCCGCCTCGGCCTCGGCCCGCAGGGCCAGGGCCTCGGTCAGCCCGCCGGTCTTGTCGAGCTTGATGTTGATCATGTCGTAGCGCCCGATCAGGGCGGGAAGCGAGGTGCGGCCGTGGCAGGCCTCGTCGGCGCAGACCGGGACCGGGCGGTCCAGATCGGCCAGGGCCTCGTCCTTTCCGGCGGGCAGTGGCTGCTCGATCATCGCTACGCCCAGTTCGGCCAGGGCCGGGGCGAAGCGCTTGAACTCCGCCGCCGTCCAGCCCTCGTTGGCGTCGACGATCAGCCGGGCGTCGGGTGCGCCCGCGCGCACCGCGCCGACCCTTTCGAGATCGCCTTCGCCGGCGAGCTTGAGCTTGAGGGCCGGACGATGAGCGTTTTCAGCCGCCGCCGCGCCCATCCGCTCGGCGGTGTCCAGGGACAGGGTGTAGGCGGTCTCCAGCGGCGCGGGCTCGCCCAGGCCGGCATTGGACCAGGCGCGGCGGCCGGCGCGTTTGGCCTCTAGGTCCCACAGGGCGCAGTCCAGGGCGTTGCGCGCGCCGCCCGCCGGCATGGCCTCCTGCAAGCCCTCGCGGTCCAGGCCGCCGGCCAGGGCATCGGCCATGGCCTCGATGGTGGCGACGACGCCTTCGACCGACTCGCCGTAATGGGCATAGGGCACGCATTCGCCTCGGCCGCGCGCGCCGCCATCCGCCAATTCCGCCACGACCACCTCGGCCGTCGTCTTGCTGCCGCGCGAGATCGCGAAGCTGCCGCGCAGGGGCCAGGATTCGTGCCGGACGGTCAGGGACGGCAAGGATCAGGTCCCGAGCGCGTCGACCAGGCGGGCGACGCCGTGGCGCACGGGATCGACCGCGGGCAGGCCGAGGCGGTCCTCCGCGTCCTTGATCGCGGCCTCCGCGCCGGCTTCGTCCAGGGCCGAGGTGTTGATCGCCGCGCCGATGCAGCGGACGTCGGGATTGGTCAAGGCGCAGGCCTCGAGCTGTGCCTTCATGCAGGCTTCGAGGGTCGGCATGGGGTAGTCGGGCAGGCCCCGCATATGGGGCCGGGTCGGCTCGTGGCAGATGACGATGGCGTCGGCCTGCGCGCCATGGGCGAGGCCGAGGGTCACGCCGGCATAGGAGGCGTGAAGAAGGGAGCCCTGACCCTCGACCAGGTCCCAGTGGTCGGGCTCGTTCTCGGGGCAGAGCCATTCCACCGAGCCGGAGATGAAATCGGCAATCACGGCATCGACCGAGACGCCGCTGCCGGCGATCAGGATGCCGGTCTGTCCGGTCGCCCGGAAATCGGCCTTCATGCCGCGCGCGCGCATCTCCTTTTCCAGGGAGAGGGCGGTGTACATCTTGCCCACGGAGACGTCGGTGCCCACGGTCAGCAACCGCTTGCCGCCGCGCCGCTTGCCGTTGGCCAGGGGAAAGTCGCGGGTCGGGTGGCGCACGTCGAAGAGGGCGCGGCCCTGCGCGGCGGCCAGGTCGCGGATCGCGGGCGCGTCGGAGAGCTTCTTGTGCAGCCCGCTGGCCACGTCCATGCCGCGCTCGATCGCGGCGCAGATCGTCTCGGTCCAGGCATCGGACATCACGCCGCCGCGATTCGCCACGCCGACGATCAGGGTGCGTGCGCCCTTGTCGGCGGCCTCGTCGATCGTCATGTCGGGCAGACCCAGATCGGCCTGGCAGCCGGCCAGGCGAATCTGGCCGATACACCAGTCCGGCCGCCAATGGGCCACGCCGCGCGCAGTCTTGGCGGCGAGTTGATCGGGCGCGTCGCCCAGGAACATCAGATACGGATGCGCAATGGCCATGGTCATTCGGCTCCCCTCCCGGCCGGTGGATCGGCGGATATTAAGCGATGGACCGGGGAGTTGTCGCGGCGCTGCGCCGGAATGGAGAAGATTTCGGAAAGCCGTCCAAAAATCCGATTTGTTTCAATTGTTTAAAATTATCTGCAGTGTGACGCCCGTCACTTCTTGATGGACCGGCTTCGCGCATTATTCCCTTGTCATCCAAGCCTCTTCCCCGACAGCGCGAGGCCGATGACCGTGGGGGCCGGTTCCGAAAGGGACCGGCCCTTACGCTGTCCGGGTGCCGCCCGCCACCGACCCGCATAGCGGCTTTGCGAAACCCGCTGTTGCCAACCCCCCCATGCTCCGTCACAAGCAGGGCGCGCGCAGGCCCTGCGCGCTTTGCGTATCGACAGGACATGCGCCCATGAGCGTCGCATCGAGCGAGATCGTGCCCCTGTGGCGCCGGCCCATGGTGATCATCACGGCGGGCTGCCTGATCGCGCTGATCACCTTTGGTGTGCGCGCGGGCTTTGGTGTCTTCCTCGCCCCGATCTCGGCCGATCTGGGCTGGGGGCGCGAGGTCTTCGCCTTCGCCATTGCGATCCAGAACTTGGTCTGGGGCGCGGCCCAGCCGGTCGCGGGCGCGATCGCCGACCGTTACGGCTCGGGCCGGGTTCTGGCGGTCGGGGGGCTGCTCTACGCCGCCGGCATCTATCTGATGTCGGTCTCGACCTCGCCCTTCGAAATGCAGATGAGCGCGGGCGTCTTGGTCGGCCTGGGCCTAGCCGGCGCATCCTTCGCCGTCGTGCTGGCCGCGATCGGGCGTGCGGTTTCGCCCGAGCGCCGCTCTCTCGCCCTGGGTATCGGCACGGCCGCCGGTTCGCTCGGCCAGTTCCTGCTGGTGCCCGTGGGCCAGGCCCTGCTCGCCGAGTACGGCTGGACCATGGCCCTGGTCCTGCTGAGCGTTCTGTCCCTCGCCGTCGTGCCCCTGGCGAGCGCCCTGACCGGCCGGTCGAAAGCCGGCGCGGGTGAGGTGGACCAAGCCCTGGGCGCGGCCCTGCGCGAGGCGGGCGGCCATTCGAGCTACATGTACCTGACCGCGGGCTTCTTCGTCTGCGGCTTTCAGGTCGTGTTCATCGCCATCCATCTGCCGGCCTATATCACCGATATCGGCCTGTCGGCGGAGCTTGGCGGCTATGCCCTGGCGCTGGTTGGTCTGTTCAACGTGATCGGCTCCTTCGCCGCGGGCTTCTTCGGCGGGCGATTCAGCAAGAAGTACCTCCTGACCGGGATCTACCTGGCGCGCTCGGCTGTGATCGCGGCCTTCGTCCTGGCACCGCCCAGCGCGGCCGCAGTCCTGCTGTTCAGCGCGGCGATAGGACTGCTCTGGCTATCCACGGTGCCGCTGACCTCGGGTCTGGTCGCCCAGTTCTTCGGCGTGCGCTATATGGCCACCCTGTTCGGCATCGTCTTCTTCAGCCACCAGATCGGCAGCTTCCTCGGGGTCTGGCTGGGCGGCTATCTCTTCGACGCGACCGGGTCCTACGACGTCGTTTGGTGGATCAACGTGGCCCTGGGCCTGGGCGCGGGCCTGCTGCATCTGCCCATCGTCGAACGGGGCGTGCCACGCCTCGCCGGCGCAAGTTAAGTTGGCCGCCCGGCCCGCAACCCCCTAAGATCGTCTTCGGGCGTTCGGGGGGGCCGTCCATCGGACAACAGGCACGGAGGAGGTCGGGCAATGGCTTTGGCGGCCGGCGAATCGGCGCGTCTGGCGGGTTTGTTGAAGGAATGCCGGCGCGCAGTGGTCTTTACCGGCGCGGGCATCAGCACGGAGTCCGGTATTCCCGATTTCCGCAGCCCCGGCGGGTTGTGGACCAAGAACAAGCCGATCGACTTCCAGGACTTCCTGGCCTCGGCCGAGACCCGGCGCGAGGCTTGGCGCCGCAAGTTCACGATGGACGAGGTGATCGTCCCGGCCGAACCAAACCGCGGCCACCGCGCGGTCGAGAAACTGGTGCGAGATGGAAAGGTAGCGAGCGTGGTAACGCAGAACGTGGACGGGCTGCATCAAGCCTCCGGCATTCCCGACGACCGGGTCGTCGAATTGCACGGCAACACGACCTACGCCAAATGCCTCGACTGCGCCATGCGCTATGAGTTGGCGCCCTTGCGCGCCTATTTCGAGCGCCATTGCGAGGTTCATGACTGCGAGGCCTGCGGCGGCATCATCAAGACCGCGACGATTTCCTTCGGCCAGGCGATGCCCGAGGAGGAGATGCGCCTCGCCGAGTTGGAGAGCCTGGCCTGCGACCTGTTCCTCGCCGTCGGCACCTCCCTCGTCGTCTATCCGGCCGCCGGCTTTCCTGTGCTGGCCAAGCGGAACGGTGCGCGCCTGGCGATCCTCAACCGGGAATCGACGCCGCTCGACGGTCATGCCGATCTCGTGCTCAACGCCGAGATCGGCCCGACCCTGGGCGATGCCGTGAACGTCAATTGAGCCCGGCGCCCAAAATCCCCATGGCATCGACGGAGCACGATGCCGGGCTGCTGGCCCCAGTCCTGGACCTGATCGGCGAGGGCCGGCCGTTCTTCGATCTGCGGACCCATCGGCTGGCGCGGCCCGAGCCGGATTGGTGGCTCTACGTCCTGCGGCTCGAGCGGTTCCCGCCCGGCGCGACGGCGGGGCCCTATCCCCCCGCAGCGGCGGGTTGCGCCCTCGATCCGGAGAACGCCCTGCGGCGCTGCCTGGGCGAGGCGGTCGAACGCTACACCACCTTCGGCGCGGCCGGGCGGCTGAAGCTGTCGCGGCGGCGCGCGCGCGACATGCCGCTCGCCGTGCGCTTTCCGCGCTGCGCGCTCGACGAGCCTTGCCCGCCCTGCTTCAAGGACCTCTCGCCCGACAC
>JABIRQ010000364.1 GCA_018699755.1 Rhodospirillaceae bacterium
ACGTTGGCCATGCGCGAAGAGGGATGGGTGTAGTCGATCACCACATCGGGCTTGCGGTCGAGCGCCGCCGCCAGATCCACCGTCACCACGACCCCGCAGGGCTCCTGCCCGATCGCCTCCCCGAGATCCCGCCCCGCCGCCGTCCGCGCCACGGCCGAGTCGAGGATGAAATCGTCACGCGCCAGGATCGCGCGGGCGAGGCAGCGGCCGACGCCGCCAGTGGCGCCGGAGAGGCAGACTTTGAGGGGGGTGGCGAGCAAATCAGAAACCAATTTCAGATGGAATGTACAACGACTCAGCCCAAAAACTGGGAAAGTCACGATTTTAATAAGGCATACGGACGGCCTTTAGGGCATTAATCCATGATAGCCAAGATGTTCGTCGGTCACGATATGGGCCGAGCCGCCGACTACTGGCCGAGCGATCGTCTGTAGCGTGGCCTTTTTGGTGTTGGGAACCATGAAGGTCCGTGCCTCGCCCTCGCGGTCAATGAGTGTCATGACGATGATGGCATCGCGGAGGCTACCGATAGGGAGGTCGTGTTCTTAAGGGCCATTCTCGTCTCTCCCTCTCGGAACGGGTTCAGCCTAGTTCAACGAAGGCATTTCGCGCAGGAAAGGCACGGCGTCGGGGTCGCTCGCCACATCCAGCTCGCGGGCATAGCGGTGCCCGGCATAGGTCGCATGAACGATCGCCGCCGGGGCATGGCAATCCCCGATCGGCTTGACCGATTTCACGCCCGCCGCGGCCAACGCTTCCGGCGCGGCCATGAGCGCGGACTGGAGCGCGTCGTCGGGCAGCCGTCCGGCCACCACCAGGACCGATGCGGCGGGCAGCACGCATTCCCGCCGCGTCACGGTGTGGCGCAGCAGGACCTCGCCGTCGCGGACCTCTGCGAGGTTGTGATGGGTGGTCATGGCCACATCGATTTCGTCCAGGCGGCGGACGATGCGTTCCATCTCCAATGTGTTCAGGGTGAAGGCCGCGATGTCCGGAGCGGGCGTCACCAGGGCGACCTCGCGGCCCGCCGCGCGCAGCACCTCGGCCAGGACATTGGCCATGTAGTAGTGGTCGTCGTCGAAGATCACGACCGGGCCCTCGGGAATCGTTCCGCCGATCACGTCGTCGGGCGTGAACACGTTCCCCCGGTCCGTGCCCGGGATCGGTATCGGGTTGCTGCGCCCGAACCCGTCCGGGCTCCAGTGCGCGCCGGTCGCCAGGGCGACATGCTGGAAACCGAATTCCAGGACCTGCGCGGCCGTCAGGCGGCTGTCGAGATAGATTTCGACATTCGGCAGCTTGTGGAGCTGGCCGATGCGCCAGTCGCGCACGCGCGCCCATTCGGCCAGGCCGGGCAGCCGGCTTTCCTTGGTTACGCGCCCTCCCAGCTCGGTCGTCGCCTCGGCGAGGATGACCTGGTAGCCGCGCTGGCCCAGGGCACGGGCGGCCTCCAGCCCGGCGGGCCCGGCTCCGACCACGAGCACGGTGTCGTCGGAGCCCTTGGGCGGAATGCGTTCCGGGTGCCAGCCCTTGCGCCATTCCTCGCCCATGGTCGGGTTCTGGGTACAGCGGATGGGCGCGTGGAGGAACTGGCCGGAGACGCAGATGTTGCAGCCGATGCACTCGCGGATATCGTCGGTGCGTCCCTCCTTGATCTTCATCGGCAGGAAGGGATCGGCGATCGACGGGCGGGTCGCGCCGATCATGTCCAGCACGCCGCGCCCGATCAGGCCGACCATCGTATCGGGGGAGGTAAAACGGCCGACCCCCACCACCGGCTTGGTCGTCACCGACTTGGCGAAGGCGACGAAGGATTCGTGGATATTCTCGCCGGCGAAACGCGAGGGCGGCGAATCGCCGGCCCAGTCGCCGACCACGAGGTCCCACAGGTCAGGCAGCTCGGCCAGCATCTCGATCACGGCCCGGCCATCCTCATGAGCTTGCAGCCCGCCTTCGCCGATCAGCTCGTCGATGATGAGGCGCACGGTGACCGCGAGCTCGCCCTTGACCACTTCGAGGCTGGTCTCGATCAGTTCCTTAAGCAGGCGCGCGCGGTTCTCGATGCTGCCGCCATACTCGTCGGTGCGCCGGTTTCTCGGCGAGAGGAACTGGAAGGCGATGGTCGAGAAATTCGCATCGACGTTGATGATGTCGAAGCCGGCCTGCTGCGCCCGGCCGCAGGCATTGCCCCACCAGCGCAACAGGTCGCGGATGTCCTGCTTGTCCATCGCGCGCGCCTGCACGGGCTCGTAGGGCGTGACGGTGCGGTGCATGGGTCCCATCGGCACTTCGCGCGAGGAGCGGTTGGAGTTCCAGTAGGTGGCGTAGGCGAGCTGCACCCCGGCGAGCGCGCCGTGCTCGTGCACCGCTTCGCACATCAGGGCCAGGGCGGGAATGTCGCGGTCGTCCCAGATGGTCTGCAGGTTGTCCGGCAGCATGTCCGAGCGCGGATGGATCGCGCAATGCTCGGTGTTGACGACGGCCCAGCCCCCCTCGGCCTTGACCCCGCGCATGGCGGCGTGGGTATGCGGCCGCGCGGCACCCATCGCGTTGCAGTGGGGCGGCTGGTAGAAGCGATTCTTCGCCGTCTTCGGGCCGATCTTCACCGACTCGAACAACACGTCATAACGCGGATCGCGAGTCATTCCCTGGTCTCCCTGCCCAACAGCGCTAGCGCCGAATCCCCTCCATCGCCGCGGCGATGCCCGACTG
>JABIRQ010000367.1 GCA_018699755.1 Rhodospirillaceae bacterium
AGCGCGGGCGAGAGCAGGTGGCCGAGGGCCGCGTCCCACTCCACGCCAGGCACCTTGAGGTGGAGTGAGGAGCGGTGCTGGTCCACCAGCGACTGCAGCGCTCGCTCGGTGGCTTCGGCGACGCCCCCGTGGTCGGTGAGGGCGGGCGGCTGGAAGGCATGATCACCTTCGCCGAGTTGAGCGAGCATGCCCTCGACACCTCGCACGATCACGAGTTGAAGGCCCTCGATCTCAGCCGCCGCCATCCCCCGGCCCTGGACGCGGCCGACGATCTGGAACAGGCCGTCCGCCTGTTCGCCTCGGCGGGCGATCCGCATATCCCCGTGGTCGAGAATCACGACGATATGCGCCTGGTGGGCGTGCTGCACGAGCACGAGACGATGCTGGCCTATCACCGCGCCATGCTCGAGGCGCGGCGCGAGGAACTGGGCGAGGTCTAGACGGGTGGGCAAAACGCCGCGCTAGAAGCCCCGGCTGAAGCGATACCAGTCGTAGCGGTCGGCCGAGCGCACGCCGATCCGGCGCACGGCGCCGCCCTGCTCGACATCGATCGGCACGGTCACGCCGGGCGCGCCCAGGGCCCAGATCTTGCGGTAGAAATCGGCGAGATTGTAGACCGAGGCGCCGTCCACCCCGACGACATGATCGCCGACCTGGATTCCGGCCGCACGGGACGGGCCGTCCTTGGCGACCTGGATGACCGAGAGGCCGTCGTCCCGTTCCTCGACATAGAGGCCGATCCAGGGGCGCCGGTCGGGCCCTCGGCCCTCGATCATCATCTCGGCCATGACGGGCTTCAGCGCGTTGACGGGCACGAACATGTTGCCCGACGCACCGCGCCCGGTGCCCGCCGCGTCGGGTAGGCCGAGGGAGCCGATGCCGATCAGAGTGCCGTCCGGGCTGATCAGGGCCGCGCCGCCGAAGTTGCGGTTCAGCGGCACGGTGAAGATCGCGTTCTCGATCAGGTACTCCCAGGTGCCGGAATAGGCCCGGATATCGGCGACCCGCGCGCCCATGACGACCGGCCCGCCCGCCTTGGTGACGACGACGACGGGCTGGTCCGTGGCCAGGGGGGTCGAATCGCCCAGGGGCAGCGCCGGCAGGTTCAAGGCCTGGCGCGCCCGCAGCAATCCGAACCCTGTGGCGTGGTCGTAGCCGACGATATCGGCCTCGACCTCGTGCCCGCCCGAGGTTGCGAGCACGACGCGCTCGGCCTCGAGAATCAGATAGCCGATGGTCAGGACCAGGCCGTTGGCGTCGATCACCGCGCCGCTGCCGATTCTCTCCGTGCCGATGAAATCGGCGGAGCGGGCATAGGACGGAATCTCCGCCCGGACCTCGACCACCGCGTCGATCACCCGCCGGCCTTCCTCGCTCGCCGCGGCGGCGGTGGGGGCGCTCAGCAACAGGGCGAGCAGGGCGAAACGGCGGAAGGTCTGCATATCGAACGGCCCCCGGGGATGGCCTATGGCGTACCGGCCCCCGCCAACCAATCCGGCGGGTCGGTCCAAAGATCATAGGCCAGAAACAGGGCCGCGCCGATCACGATCCAGAGAAGTGCGAAACGCAGCGCCCGGCCCGCGCCGATGCGCGAGCCGCGGAAGGCGACGATCAGCGCGCCGAGCAGGATCACCAGATAGACCATGCGCGGGCCGATCTCGACACCGAACAGGGCGGGAAACAGCCAGATCGCGAGCAGGACTGCGGCGGTCAGGGCCAGGCCGATGGCGAGGATCGGCAGCCAGATGGATCTTCGATTGGGGGTCGGGTCGGTCATGGCGGCAATATGGGGCGGATCGCGGCGCCGGCCAGCTGTCGATTCGGCGTGACATGCAGCGCGTCCCGCGCATGATGGCGGTCATGGGCGATGCAGCCAAGATTTCATACGACCGGGTGCTGGAGCGCCTGCGCGCCTTCTATGCCGGCCATGCGGCCTCTGGCGGCGAGGGCGCCGAGGATGGGCCCGGCGATGAGCAGCCGCGCGCCGGCCCGCTCACAGAGAGCGCGCAGACGCTCGGGGGGCTGCCGCGGGTCGAGAGGCAGGAAGGCCGCGCCGGCGTGCCAACAGCCGAGCTCGGCGACGATCAGGTCGGCGCTCCGCGCCAGGGCCACGGCGACGATGCCCTCGGGCCCCGCGCCGCGCTCGGCCAGGAGCGCGCCGCAGCGCTGAAGCCGCCCCCAGAGCTGCGCGTAGTCGATGCGCCCCGAAGGCGCGTCGAGGGCTG
>JABIRQ010000370.1 GCA_018699755.1 Rhodospirillaceae bacterium
CGCGCGGGCGACGTCTACCGCCTGACCGCCCATATCCGCCTCGCCGTGGGCCGCCACGCGGACTGATCCCCACCCTCCGGCTTCCATGCCGTGATCCGCCGCCCCACGCGGACCGTAGTCCCTCTATAGGTCCCGCATGGACCCGCTCCGGGCGGGTTGTTTTCTCGCATTCCGATTCTTACCTATTCTTGACCGTTATATATCGAAACACTATATATCGGACAGGAGGAACACCATGGACGTTAAAACGCTCTGCCTGGGCATCCTGTCGCGCGGCGACGCCACCGGGTACGAAATCCGCAAGCAGGTCGCGGAAGGCCCGTTCAGCCATTTTTTCGAAGCCGGCTACGGCTCGATCTACCCGGCTCTGGGCAAGCTTCTGGAAAGCGGCCTGGTCGCCTGCCGCGAGCAGAGCCAGGACAGCAGGCCGGACAAGAAGGTCTACAGCATCTCAACCAACGGCCGGCTCGCGCTGATCGACGCCCTCTCCGCTCCGGCCGCCCCGGACCGCGTGCGCTCGCAGTTCCTGTTCACCACCTTTTTTGCGCACCTCCTCTCGGCCCGCCAGGTCGAGCGCCTGATCGCCGAGCGGCTCGCCTGGTACTGCGAAAGCGTCGAACGGATGGAGCGCTGCTCCGAAACGGTCTGCACGGCCGAACGGCCGGCGGGAGAGCGTTTCACCCACGGCCTGGGCCTGACGGTCTACAAGGCCGCCGCCCAATATCTCGAAGACCACGGCCACGAACTGGTCGCCGAGGCCCTGAAACTTGAGCGCATGGATGCGGCCGACTAGGCCGGCGCACCGCAACTTCGGAATGGACCGATGAAATCGTCTCATATCATTGCCATCGTCTTGGCTGTCGGCGTCGCCGGCTGGATCGTCTCTGGCCAATTCGGCGAATCCGGCCCCCCGGCCAATGCCAGCGATCCCCAAAGCGCGAACGCGGCGCCCGAGCGCGCCGTCCCTCGGGTCCAGACCCGCGTTCTGCACGCTGAGGACCTGGTGTCCGAACTCGTTCTGACCGGCCGCACCGAGGCCTCGCGCGCGGTCGTCCTGCGCGCCGAGATAGCGGGCCCCGTCGTCGAGGTTCCGGTCGAGGAAGGCGCCATGGTGAAGGAAGGCGACGTGATCGCCCGCATCGCCCTCGACGATCGCTCGGCCAAGTTGGCCGAGGCGCGCGCCCTTCACGAGCAGCGCCGGATCGACCACCAGGCGGCCAGCAGCCTGGCGAAGAAGGATTTCGCCTCCAAGACCCGGGTCGCCGAGACCAAGGCTCTCTACGACGCCGCGCGGGCTGCCGTTCAAGCCATGGAAGTCAATATCGGCAAGACGACGATCAAGGCGCCTTTCGACGGCGTGCTGGACGCCCGCTATGTCGAGGTCGGCAACTTCCTGGATACGGGCATCGAAGTTGCGCAGATCGTCGATCTCGATCCCATCTTCATCGTCGCCCAGGTCTCCGAGCGCAAGGTGGGCAAGCTGGCTCTCGGCGGGCTCGGCACGGCTGAAATCATCACGGGCGACAGCGTCACCGGCACCGTCACCTATATCAGTCGGATTGCGGATCCGGAGACGCGGACGTTCCGCATCGAACTCGAAGTTCCGAATCCCGACTTTCGCGTCGTCTCAGGCGTGACCGCTTCGCTCCGCCTGCCGATCAGTTCGGCGCGCGCCCACAAGGTCTCGCCCGCGGTGCTGACCCTGGACGACAGCGGTCGGATCGGCGTCAAGTCGGTCGACGAAGACAACGTGGTCCGCTTCCATCCTGTCACGATCGCGGCCGACGAGACCGACCATATCTGGCTGTCCGGTCTGCCGGAATCCGTCCGCCTGATCGTGGTCGGCCAGGAATACGTGCAGCCCGGCATGAAGGTCCAGGCGATCGACGCCGGCGCGACCGACGGCGCCACGCCCGAGAGCGGCCCAGTCGAAAGTGGTAGGGGCGCTTAAGCATGAGCCTCATTGACGCCGCGCTCAGCCGTTCGCGCACGGTCATCGCGTCCCTGGTCCTGATCCTGGCGGCCGGGATGTTCGCCTATGTGTCGATCCCCAAGGAATCCGACCCGGACGTCAACATCCCCATCGTCTATGTCTCCGTCGTTCACGAAGGCATCAGCCCGGAGGATTCCGAACGCCTCCTGATCCGCCCCTTGGAAGAGGAACTGCGCTCGATCGAGGGCGTGAAAGAGATGAAGGCGACCGGCTACGAGGGCGGCGCCTATGTGATTCTCGAATTCGATGCCGGCTTCGACGTCGACCAAGCCCTGACCGATGTGCGCGAGGGGGTCGACGACGCACGGCCGGAACTGCCCGAAGATTCGGAGGAGCCCACCGTCCACGAGGTCAATCTGAGCCTGTTCCCCGTGCTCGTCGTGACCTTGAGCGGCAACGTGCCGGAACGGACCCTTCAGCGCCTGGGCGACGAATTGAAGGACGCGATCGAGAGCATTCCGGCGGTGCTCGAAGCGCGCATCGCGGGCGAACGGGAAGAGGTCGTCGAAATCATCGCCGACCCGGTCCTGATCGAAAGCTACGGCCTGTCCCTGCCGACCGTCCTCGACCTCGTCGCCAAGTCCAACCGGCTGATTGCCGCGGGCGCCATGGACACCGGCGCCGGCCGCTTCACGATCAAGGTCCCCGGCCTGTTCGAAACCTTAGAAGACATCCTGGACATGCCGCTGAAGGTCAGCGGCGACGCCGTTGTGCGGGTCAGCGATATCGGCGAGGTCCGCCGCACCTTCAAGGACCGCGATACCTTCGCCCGGGTGAACGGCCAACCCGCGGTGGCGTTGGAGGTCTCGAAGCGCACGGGCGAAAATATCATCGAGACGATCGAGAAGGTCCGCGCCCTGGTCGAGGCCGAGAGCGCGTTATGGCCCGATGCGGTCGAGGTCTCCTTCTCCCAGGACAAGTCGACCGATATCCGGCGCATGCTGGCCGACCTTCAGAACAACGTGATCAGCGCGATCCTGCTGGTCATGATCGTCATCGTCGGCGCGCTCGGCCTGCGCTCCGCCGGGCTCGTCGGGGTCGCCATTCCAGGCTCTTTCCTGGCCGGCATTCTGGTGCTCTACGTCGCTGGTCTGACCGTCAACATCGTCGTCCTGTTCAGCCTGATCCTGGCCGTCGGCATGCTGGTCGACGGGGCGATCGTGGTGACCGAACTGGCCGACCGGAAGATGGCCGAGGGGCTGCATCGTCGCGAGGCTTATGCGCTGGCCGCCAAGCGCATGGCTTGGCCGATCATCGCCTCGACCGCCACCACCCTTGCCGCCTTCCTGCCGCTGATGTTCTGGCCCGGCGTGGTCGGCGAGTTCATGAAATTCCTGCCGATTACCCTGATCGCCACCCTGTCCGCTTCGCTATTGATGGCGCTGATCTTCGTGCCGACCCTCGGCGCCTATTTTGGCAAACCCGGCAATGCCGCGGACACGGCCGCCCTGCGCGCGGTGGCCGACGACGAGGCCCTGGACATCAACAGGATCGGCGGTTTCACCGGCGGCTATGTCAGGACCCTGAATCGCCTTCTCGACCACCCCGGCGCCGTCTTGCTGACCGCCGGCACCATCCTGATCGGCGTCTACTACGCCTATGGTAAATACGGCCAGGGCGTCGAGTTCTTCCCCTCGGTCGAGCCCGATCGGGCGATCGTCCAGGTTCACGCCCGCGGCAATCTTTCGGTCACCGAAAAGGACGGTCTGGTCGCGGCCGTGGAACGGCGCATCCTGGGGATGGAGGCCGAGCGCCACGAGTTCGATTCGATCTACACCCGAAGCGGCAATCAGACCGATCAGCGCGACCAGGCCGAGGACGTGGTCGGCTCGATCTCGCTCGAGTTCGCCGATTGGCAGGTCCGGCGCAGGGCCAGCGTCATCCTCGACGAGATCGTCGAACGGACGGCGGATATCGCCGGCATCGTCGTCGAACCCCAGAAGGAGGAAGGCGGGCCGCCGACCGGAAAGGATGTCCAGGTCGAGATCGCGTCGCGCAGCCCTGAACTCCTCGCCCCAGTGGTCGAGCGCGTGCGCGGCCATATGGAGGAACTCGCCGGGCTGAGGGATATCGAGGACAGTCGCCCCCTGCCGGGCATCGATTGGGAAATCACCGTCGACCGCGGCCAAGCCCTGAAATACGGGGCCGACGTCTCCCTCGTCGGCAGCGCCCTCAAATTCGTCACCAAGGGCTTGAAAGTTTCCGACACCCGCCCGAACGAAACCCGGGAAGAGCTCGACATCATCGCGCGCTATCCCGACGAATACCGGACGCTCGACCAGCTCGACCAGATCCGCATCCAAACCGAGAAAGGGCTCGTGCCGATCAGCAACTTCGTGAAGCGCGAGGCGCGGCCCAAGGTCGGCACCCTGAACCGGGTCGACGGCAAGCGCGTCATGACCGTGAAGGCCAATGTTCATGACGGCGTCCTGGTCGACGAGATGGTCCGCGATATCTCGGCCTGGATCGACGCCCAGGAATTCGGCCCCGGCATCGATATCAGCTTCAAGGGCCAGGACGAGGAGTCGAAAAAGGCGGCGGCCTTCCTGTCGCAGGCATTCATGGTCGCCCTGTTCCTGATGACCATCATCCTGGTCACCCAGTTCAACAGCTTCTACAGCGCGGCCCTGATTCTCAGCGCCGTCATCATGTCGACCGTCGGCGTGCTGATCGGCCTCATGGTGATCGGGATGCCTTTCGGCACGGTCATGAACGGAATCAGCGTGGTCGCCCTGGCCGGCATCGTGGTCAACAACAACATCGTGTTGATCGACACCTTCGACCGCCTCCGAAAGACGGCGAAAACCCAGCGCGAGGCGATTCTGCGCACCGGCGCCCAGCGCCTGCGCCCGGTCGTCCTCACCTCTGTCACCACGATCCTGGGCCTGCTGCCCATGGTGTTGGGCGTGAACATCGATTTCGTCAGCCGCGAGGTGACGAGCGGCGCGCCCTCGACCCAGTGGTGGATTCAACTGTCCAGCGCCATCGCCTTCGGCCTGGCCTTCGCCACGCTGCTGACCCTGTTGGTCACCCCCAGCGCGTTGATGGCGCGGGCGAACGTCCAGGACTGGCGCGCCCGGCGAAGGGCGCGGCGGGACGCGAAGGAAAAGGACGACGGCACCCCATCCGGCCTGCCGAACCCGGCGGAATAATCTCCACCCGGGCTTCCCGACCCCAGCCCCCTCACCAACTCCTGTCGCCGTTGAGTCGATCTATAGCGGTTCCTGTTCAAATTGAATCGTCACCCCCGCGAAAGTGGGGGTCCAGTCTATTGAAAAACAACTGGATTCCCGCTTTCGCGGGAATGACGGATGAGTGGACTTGGAGCGAAACTGCTCTAGTTGATGCGCGGCATCACGAAGACCTGGCCGGGATAGATCAGGTCGGGATCGCGAATCTGATCGCTGTTGGCCTGATAGATGACGTGGAACCGGATTCCGTCGCCATAGGTGCGCCGTGCGATTTTCCACAGGCTATGGCCGGGCTGCACCACGACGAGAACCCCCTCGGGCAGTTCGGTAATCGGCGCCGCGCGGGCGAAGGGCAGTTCGATCCGCGCCGCGACCTTGTCGGCCTCGGCCGCCGGATCGGCCATCTGATCGACCCGCAAGGTGTATTGCCCCGCCGCGATTTCGGTCTCGGGCGTCAATTCCCAGCGCCCGGTCTCGTCGGCCATTGCCGTGCCGACGAAGATGTCGTCGAGATAGACGCGGACCTCCGCGTTCGGCGCCGCCATGCCCGAGAGCGCCAGATCGCCGTCGCGGCCATATTCGACGCCGCGCACGGCGAGGGTCCCGTCGGCCGGTTCCCCGCCCGGTGCCTGGAGGACCTTGGCCGTCGTGCCGGCCGCGTCGTCCTTCCGCACCTCAAGCGCGATGGGCGCGGGGCGATCCGCCTTCGCGCCTTTCCCGTCCTCGGCCAGGGCTTCCGGCACGGCGAGCACGACCTTCGTTTCGGACTCGATCACCGAACCGTCCGCGCCGATGGCCCGAAGGGTAAATTCCCGGCTGCCGGCGGGCAGCGCCTCCTCCGGCACAAAGACCCATTCGCCCCGCGCATCCGCCTGGACGCGGCCGATCTCGCGATCGCCGTCCAGGATGACGACCATCGCATTCGGCGCCGCGCGACCGGCGAGCACGGCGTTGCCCTGGGGGTCGACGCGCACCACGTCGAAGCCCGGCGGCGCGGGCTTGTCCGCCGCGTCCGTGGCTGTCGAAGCCGCCTGCCCGGCCCCGGCACCATCCTTCG
The DNA here is from genome assembly GCA_018699755.1 of Rhodospirillaceae bacterium. Classification (GTDB taxonomy): domain Bacteria; phylum Pseudomonadota; class Alphaproteobacteria; order CADEGL01; family CADEGL01; genus JABIRQ01. The sequence goes on from JABIRQ010000370.1 coordinate 6,242, forward strand.
CCGCGGGTGCCTGTGCGGCGGTGCCCGGGGCCTGGTCCGAATTCACCGCATTGTCGGCGGGCGCCGATTTCGCAACCTCCGCCTTGTCCGACTCCCCGGTCCAGTAGTTGAGGCCGATGGCCACGACTAGGACCAAAAGGCCCACGGCTCCCAGAATGACGATCCGTTTCAAGGTTCCTCGCCCGTTTCTGCCCCCACTGCCGCAACCGTAGTATGACGCCCGGCCGCACACAACGGCGCCCGATCCGGCACGGTCAGGGTTTTTTGCGCTCCACGGCGTGGCGGATCGGCGGCAGGGCTTGCAGGAAGACCGCGATGGCCTCCCGGTCCGCGGCGGTCAGCTTGCTCGTCCCATGCTCGATCACCTCGTACATGACGTCGCCCGTCACGTCGCCGTCCGGCAGCATGCCGAGGGAAAGGAAGAAGTCGAGATCGCCCGCGCTCCAATCGCCGATCCCGGTTTCCGGATCGGGCGTGATATTGGGCACGATGGCGCCCTCCGGCCCGTCGGTCGTTCCGGCATAGGCCAAGTCCGTCTCCGGCCCGCCGAAGGAATCGCGCGGCGTGTGGCATTCGCCGCAATGGACCAGGGCCTTCACCAGATAGGCGCCGCGATTCCAGGCTTCGTCATGCGCGGGGTCCGGCTCGAGCGGGCCTTCCTTGAAATAACGCCAGCGCCAGGGGGCGAGGCCGACGCGGATATTGTAGGGAAAGTCGAGCTCGTGATCCCGGCTCGGTTCCGCCACCGGCGTGAGGCTGAAGATATAGGCTTTGAGGGCCAGGATGTCCGCGTCGGTCATGCCCGTGAAGGAGGCATAGGGAAAGGCCGGATAGTAGAAATCCCCTTCGGGCGAGACGCCCTCGCGCAACGCACGCAGGAAATCCTCGTCGCTCCAACCTCCGATGCCGTATTGCGGGTCCGGCGTGATGTTGGGTCCGAAGAATGTGCCGAAGGGCGTCTTCAGCGCCCGGCCGCCGGCCAGAAGCGCGCCGCCCTTCGCCGTGTGGCACCCCAGACACCCGCCCGCCGCAAACAGATAGCGGCCGCGCTCGACCGCGTCGTCCTGCGCATGGGCGAGCGGTGCGGACAGCAGGGCAAGAAAAACCAGCAGCGGAACGAAGCGGAGCATCATGCCTTCAGAATAGAGAGGGCCGCCGGTCGAACAAGGCAGCCGACGGCCCGACTCCGTCTTCGGCGTCGAAACGCCGAGCGAAAACCTAGCTCTTCTTCTTGCGGAAGGCGTTGTGGCAGCTTCCGCATGCCTTGCCGACGCCGGCGAAGGCCGCCTTGATGGCCGCTTCGTCGCCGGTCTCGGCCACATCCCTCAGCGACTGGCTGCGTTCGCGCAGCAGGGCGGCGCGGGCCACGAAGCCTTCCCAGTCCTGCCAGATCTCGGCCTTGGCCTCGGTGTCGCCACCCTTGGTGCCGACATCCTGGGCAAAGGCCTGATCGATCAATTGGGCCGTGGCGTTGAGGGCGGCGGCCTGTTCCTGGATGTTGAAGGGCACGTCCGAAACGCTGGTCTCGCCCTTCACGAGCGCGCCGAGGCCCCCCATATGGGCGCCGACGGCCTTCATGACCATCTGCCGGTACTTGACCACATTCGCCTCGTGGGAATCGGCCAGGGCCATGGGGGTTCCGAACGCCGCCATGGCGGCAACGCCGACCGCCGCCAACACTATCTTTCTCATGAACTAGTTCTCCCCGTCATCGGTTGGCCTCGGTTGTCGAGTTCCGCTTTGACCTCGTCGAGGGTCACGAGGTCAGCGTCCATCTACGCCTTGTCCTTCTTCGCATGCGCCGCATCCCGGCGCTTCGCTCTGGCTCGACGGTTGCGGCCCGAGTATAAGGCCGCCGGTCATCCTCGATTACCGGCTCGCGGGAAACAATCAGTTCCTTTCATGCCCATGACGAGATTTGCCGGGCTTCGAGGCTGGCCGACGCCCGCCGACCCATTAGACTGGACGCCATGGCCGATATTCGCTCCGTTTGCCTCTATTGCGGCTCCTCCTCCCGGGTTCCCGAAAGCCACAAGGCGGCCGCGATCCGCCTGGGGGCGCTGCTCGGCGAGGCCAGCATCCGCCTGATCTACGGCGGCGGGCGGGTCGGCCTGATGGGCCTGGCCGCGGACGGCGCGCTTTCCGCGGGAGGCGAGGTCGTCGGCATCATCCCCGACTTCCTCGACGAGCGCGAGGTCGGCCATCCCGGCCTGACCGAACTGCATGTCGTCGACAGCATGCACGCACGCAAGCAGCTCATGTTCGAGATGGCCGACGCCTTCTGCATCCTGCCCGGCGGCATCGGCACCCTGGACGAGACCTTCGAGATTCTGAGCTGGCGCCAGCTCGGCCTGCACGACAAGCCGATCCTGGTGGTCGATCAGGACGGCTACTGGAAGCCTCTCTCCGCCCTGCTGGGCCATGCCGTCGCGACCGGCTACGTCCAGCCGGCCCATGTCGCCGCACTGACCGTGGTCGCCTCGGTCGAGGATGTTCCCATGGCCTTGGCGAATGCGCCGGACCCGCGGTTGCCGGGCATGGCCGGGCGGCTCTAGGCGCGGGCTTTGCGCCGCTGGAGGGCGATGATATGGTCCGCCCGCCGCCGCGCTGCGGCCCCTAGAAAGCCAGCCGGAGAGACGAGACGATGGCCAAGATCGAGGTCAAGAACCCTATCGTGGAGATCGACGGGGACGAGATGACTCGCATCCTCTGGGCCTGGATCAAGGACCGCTTGATCCTGCCCTATCTGGATGTCGATCTGCTCTATTACGACCTCAGCGTCGAGAGCCGCGATGCGACCGACGACCAGATTACCGTCGACGCCGCCAACGCGATCAAGAAGCACGGCGTGGGCGTGAAATGCGCGACCATCACGCCCGACGAGGCGCGGGTCGAAGAGTTCGGCCTTCAGAAGATGTGGCGCTCGCCCAACGGCACGATCCGCAACATCCTGGGCGGCACGGTCTTCCGCGAGCCGATCATCTGCAAGAACGTCCCGCGTCTGGTGCCGGGCTGGACCGACCCCATCGTGATCGGCCGCCACGCCTTCGGCGACCAGTACCGCGCGACCGATTTCGTCGTGCCCGGCGCCGGCAAGCTGACCATGAAATTCGAGCCCGCGGACGGCGGCAAGCCGATGGAGTTCGATATCTTCGAATTCCCCGGCGGCGGCGTCGCCATGGGCATGTACAACCTGGACGATTCGATCCGCGATTTCGCCCGCGCCTGCCTGAACTACGGCCTCGACCGCGGCTGGCCGGTCTATCTCTCGACCAAGAACACGATCCTCAAGGCCTATGACGGCCGCTTCAAGGATCTGTTCCAGGAGATCTTCGACGCGGAGTTCGAAGACAAGTTCGCCGCCAAGGGCATCGCCTACGAGCACCGCCTGATCGACGACATGGTCGCGGCCGCCCTCAAATGGTCGGGCAATTTCGTCTGGGCCTGCAAGAACTACGACGGCGACGTGCAGTCCGACACCGTGGCCCAGGGCTTCGGCTCCTTAGGCCTGATGACCAGCGTGCTGCTGACCCCGGACGGCAAGGTCGTCGAGGCCGAGGCCGCCCACGGTACGGTCACCCGCCATTACCGCGAGCACCAGAAGGGCAAGGCGACCTCGACCAACCCGATCGCTTCGATCTTCGCCTGGACCCGCGCCCTGGCCTATCGCGGCCGCTTCGACGACACGCCCGAAGTCGTGAAATTCGCCGAGACCCTCGAGAAGGTCTGCATCGACACCGTCGAAAGCGGCGCCATGACC
>JABIRQ010000371.1 GCA_018699755.1 Rhodospirillaceae bacterium
CCGGTGACCCCGAAATCGAGCACCGTGTCGCCCAGGCGCCGGTCGAAGATGACGGCGGAATCGCAGAACGGACAATAGGTCACCGCCACGGGCACGCCGCCAACCGTGTCGTTGACGACCTCGTGCCACAGCAGAGTTCGCAGGGGATAGGCGCGGGCATCGTTGTTGAAGGTGACGCTGATCACCGGCTCGCGCTTCGAGACGCTGTCCCGGGCCTCCGACACCGGCTGGAAGACGGGCCGGTCGATGGCGCGGATAACGTCGCGCTCGGTGGCCTCGACGATGGCCGCCGGATCGACGGTCAATCGCTCGAAATCGCCCTTGGGAAACTCGGCCCGCCAGATCTCCACCGGCGCGATCGCGGCAAGCGCCTTCGCCTCCGCGATTCCGTTCTTGATCGCCGGCCGCTCGACCGAGGCGTCGGTCCGGTGGGCTTCGTCGGACTCGGAGAACCCGAAAAACCCGCTCAGCAACCAGAGCAGCACGCCCACGGCAATCGCCACGACCGCCGTCTGCCCGACCAGCTTGGCCATGGCGCGCTCGAATCCGAAACCGCTTTTCTTCATGTCACCATTCTTCGCTGCTTGGACAGGCGCGCCGGTCGGCCGTGCCTCACCCTCAACCCGTTTTCTTCTTGGGCCGCATCTTGTCCCAATCCGCGTCGTCCATCTTGTGCAGAAAGCTGAACTGGCCCGCGCCCTTGAGCCAGTCGCCACCGTCGATGGTCACGCATTCGCCGGTGATATAGCCGCATTGATCCGCAACGAGGAAGACGGCGAGTTCGGTCAATTCCTCATGGCGGCCGGGACGCCCGAGTGCCGGCCGGGTCTCGAACTCTTCGGCCAGGGCCTGGTTCGGCACAAGGCGCGACCAGGCGCCCTCGGTTGGGAAGGGCCCGGGCGCGATGGCGTTGAGGCGGATGCCCTTGGGCCCCCATTCGACCGCCAGGCTTTGCGTCATCGCCAGGGCGCCGGCCTTGCCCATGGCGGAAGGCAGGACATAGGCCGAGCCGGTCCAGGCATAAGTGGTGACGATAGAGAGGACGTTGCCGCCGCGCCCCGCCGCGATCCAGCGCCGCCCGGCCGCCAAGGTGCAATAGGCCGTACCCTGGAGCACGATGCCGAGCACGGCGTTGAGGCCGTTGGGGCTCAACTCCTCGGCCTTGCACAGAAAATTGCCCGCTGCGTTGTTGACCAGGATGTCGAGCGGGCCTTCGGCCCAGATCGCATCCATCATGTCCTCGACCGCCTGAGGGTCGCGGATGTCGCAGCGGAAGTGGGAAACCGTACCGCCCGTCTCGGCGCTGTGCTCGCGCGCGGTCTCGGCCAGGACCTCTTCGCGCCGCCCGCAGATGACGAGTTCGGCGCCCAGTTCCAGATAACGCCGGCCCATGGCCTTACCCAGGCCGGTGCCGCCGCCGGTGATCAGGATCTTCTTGCCCTTCAGTAGATCGTCGCGAAACACGCGCCATCCCCCTTCATCCGACTATTCGTGCGATCGGTGCTCATTCGGTCCGAGATGTAACCGCTCGCACCCGACTTGGCTATGGTCGCACGGTCCGGCGAGGGCAGGAAGAACGCGCTGCCAGCCTCCCGATGGACGCGGCGCCCTAGCGAGGCCGCCGCCCTCTCGGCCCTTCCCCTCGATGGGGGGAGAGGCGCTAAGATGAGGACGAAGACAAGCCGCGAGACGAAAGAGGAAACTCGTCATGGCCGGACCCATCGAGTATTTCTTCGCCCTGCCCTCGCCCTGGTGCTATCTGGGACACCAGCGCCTGATCGACATGGCCGCCAAGGCCGGGCGCGAAATCCGCTTCAAGCCCTGCATCACGGGCAAGCTGTTTCCGGCGGCCGGCACCCTGGCCCTGGGCGACCGGCCCCAGGCGCGCAAGACTTACCGCATGGCCGAGTTGAAGCGTTGGCGCGACCATCTCGCCATGCCGCTGACCCTGGAACCGGCCTATTTCCCGGTCGACGAAAGCGTCGCCGCGCGCACGGTGATCGCCGTGGAGGAGCGCGGCCTGGATTGCGGCGCCCTGGCCGGGGCCTATATGCGTGCGGTCTGGGCCGAGGAGAAGAACATCGCCGACCCGGATGTGATCGACGAAATCGCCGCCGCCCATGGCCATGACGGCCCGGGCCTGCGCGCAGCGGCCGACGCCCGGACGGTGCGCGAGCGCTACGAGGAATTCACCGAACAGGCCGTCGCCGCCTCGGTCTTCGGCTATCCCACCTTCATCGTCGACGGCGAAATGTTCTGGGGCCAGGACCGGCTGGACTTCGTGGAGCGGAAGCTGAAAGGCTAACGCCTTAATCCAGCACCTTGTTCGCCGTTTCCTTCATCCGCAGCACCACGGTCAGGGAGACGGCGGCGGCGAGCATCAGGTACCAGGCGATGGCCAGATCGTCATGGCTGCGCTCGATCAGCCAGGTCGAGACCATGGGGGTGGTGCCGCCGAAAACCGCCAAGCAGACGTTGTAGCCGACGCTCAAGGCGCTGACCCGCACCCGGCGGGGGAAGGCTTCGGCCATCGCCGCCGGGAGCGCCCCGAAATAGCACGCGACGAAGACCGCCAACCCCGCCTGGCCCAGCAGGATCATCGTCGGATCCGGGTGATGCATCAACCAGATCAACGGCCAGCCGAGCACAAGCAGTCCGCCCGCGCCGAACAGCAGCAAGGGCTTGCGGCCGACCCGGTCGGAAAGCGCCGCGGCGGCCGGGATCAGCAGGCAGAGCACGACCATGGCCGCGGTGTTGAGGTCGAGCGCGTCGGAGCGCGGCTCCTTCACCTGCTCGACCAGCCAGGTCACCATGTAGACGAAGATCATGTAGAAGCCGACGGCGTTGACCACGTTAAAGCCGATCACCCGCAGCATGGAGCGCCATTGGTGGGTGAAGGCCTCGACGACCGGGTTCTTGGGCTTCTCCTCGTCCGCGGGCGCGGGCAGGTCGTGGATGCCCCGGCGCACCAGCAGGCCGACCAAGCCCACGGCGATGCCCATGACGAAGGGCAGGCGCCAGCCCCAGGTATGCAAAGCCTCGGCATCCAAGAGATTGCTCATCACCGCGCTGACGGCGGAGCCGAGCAGAATGCCGCCGACGGTGCCGAACAGGGCCCAACTGGAAAAATAACCGCGCCGCCCCTTGGGCGCATGCTCGGTCAGGAAGACGACGGAGCTGGTGTATTCCCCGCCCACGGACAGGCCCTGGAGCATGCGCATCAGGACCATGACGATGGCGGCAGCCGCACCGATCGTGGCATGGCCCGGCAACAGGCCGATCACGCAGGTCGGGATCGCCATCAGGACGACGGAGAGGACGAGGGCGCGCTTGCGCCCGACCTTGTCGCCGATATAGCCGAACACCAGGCCGCCGAAGGGCCGCATCAGGAAGCCGGCGGCGAAGGCCCCGAAGGCGGCGGCGAGGGACGCCACCGGATCCTCGGAGGGGAAGAAAATATCGGCGAGGATCGGCGCGAAATAGCCGTAGACGGCGAAGTCGTACCATTCCAGCACATTGCCGACGACGCCGGCCAGGATCGTCCGGCGGCGCGTTTCCGGTGTTATTTCCGCCATGGTCGTGGCCGTCATATCTCGCCTCCCCCAGAAGCGGGCCCCCAGCCCGACGCGCCTATCGTGCCACTATTTTCCCTCTCCGGCGAGGCGGCCCGCGTTACTGCGCTTTTTCGGACGGCAGGATCACGTCGACGTCGATCTCCATCACGTATTGCGGGCGGGCGAAGCCCTTGATGATGGTGATGGCCATGGTCGGGTGGACGCCCTTGAGCCATTTGCCCACCGTGTTCGTCACTGGCTGGACGAAGGCCCGGTCCGAGATCCAGAGGCGCACGGCGCAGATATCGTCGAGGGTCGCGCCCGCCTCTTCCAACAGGGCCTTGACGTTCTGCATGGCGTTGTCGGTCTGGGCGACCGGATCGTCGGCGCCGCCGCTGATCTCGTCCTTGCCCCGCACCCGCCCGGTCTGCCCTCGGATGATGACATGGTCGCCCGCCTTCACGATCCAGCAGAGATCGTTGTCTAGTTCCTGTTCGGGAAAGGCGTCGCGCGTGTTGTATTTGTGCAGCCGTTCGTGGGCCATCGCCGCTCTCCTAGTCCATCGCCCGGTCGCTCAGTCCCGCGGCCGCCTTCACGAAATCCAGCGGCCCGTTCCAGTCGAAGGTCTGATACAGCGCGCCCAAATGGGCGTAGGGCGGCGCCTGGGCGAAGAGGTGAAAGCTGATCCGGTGTCCGGCATGACTCGAGTTCACCAGGTCGCGGGCGAAGGCCAGCAAGCGTCGCCGGTCCTCGGGCCCCCAGCGTTCGTTCACTGTATAGTATTTCTTGAGCCATTCAGCCGATTCGCCCTCGTCGAAGGACTTGTGATCGGGGGTCAGGCAGATCTGCCCACCGACCAGTTCGCGCGTGAGATGCATCATCGCCGGCAATTCGGCGCAGGCCATCGCGCGGCCGGCGTAGAAGGTCGACTGATGGGGCATCAGGAAGCCCGCCGTACTCTCCTCGGCCAGCTCGATCGACGCCGTTTGAAAGGCGTTGATGCCCTCGCGATAGACGATCATCCGCGCCAGCTTCTCCCGGACGGCCGGATTCTTGTCGAGCCCGGTCTGGCGCGCGTTGAAGCTGGCCGCGCCGATCAGCATGTCGGCCAGGTGGATCATCCGCTCGACGAAGGGAAAACCGGTATAGCGGTGCAGCATGGCCCGCACGAAGGCCGCCGCCTTGGTGTGGCGATAGAAGAAGACGTATTCCCAGGGGATCGTCACATTGTCGAAGATGATCAGGCTGTCGACCTCGTCGAAGCGCGCCGAGATGGGATAGTCCTCGGGGTCCAGGCCGCGCGACAGAGAACTGCGGCAGATATGCTTGAGGCCCGGCAGGTTCATCGGACAGAGAAAGCCGAGGGCGTAGTCCGATAGGGTCTCGTTGCCCCAATTGGCGATGGTCGGCTTGACGAAAGCCTCGTGCGCATAGGCCGCGCCGGTCTCGTATTTCGCGCCGCGCACGACGATCCCGGCATCCGTCTCGCGCACGACATGGAGCAGCATGTCCGGGTCCTGCTCCTGAGGCGGCAGGGAACGGTCGCCCTTGGGATCGGTGTTGGCGGAGACGACGTAGCGGTCCTCGATCCGCACCCGCTCGACCTGGTTCGCGATGTTTTCGCCGAACCGCGAATCGACCGCGTCCAGCATCTCGCGCCCGTCGAGCAGCGACCAAAGCGCGCCCACCGTCTCGTCGCCCATGCGCAGGGCCAGGCCGCCCACGTCGCGCATCACCAGGCGCACCCAGTCGCGCTTCTGCTGCCAATCCGCCTTGCTGCGCGGCGCCAGGTTGGTGATGGCATGGATGCCGCCCTCATCCTCGTAGGTCATGGTCGGGGCGTAGCGGTCCTCGTGCGCCATGTCGTAGATGCGCGCGCGCAGATCGACGGCGTGGCGAAAGGCCGGATGGTTGGGCACATCCTCGACCCGCTCGCCGTCCAGCAGCACGGTGCGGCCATCGCGGATCGACTCCCGGTATTCTTCGCCGGTCATGCGCACGGTATTTTTCTCCTCGTCATCTATTCCCGGTGCCAGAACGGGCGGCTTATTGGTTGCCCGGCACCCCGTAGGACTGCGCGCCGGCGGGGTTCAGCGCGCGGGTCAGGTATTCACCCATCTGCGGCTGGTAGTCGGCCCAGATCGAGCGCAGGCGGGCGATCGGGGCCTCGTCCCAGTCGACACGCAGGTCGCAGATCGGCCAGACATACTCGTCCTTGACCTGCACTCCGGCGGAATGGACGTCGCCATGCTCGCCGCCCGCCTTCAGACCCCCCTCCAGCCCGCGCAGCAGACGCTCCACCAAGTGTTCACCCTCGGCCGCCTCGAATGCGTCGACCATGGCCTGGGCCACGTCGGGGGTCTTGAGCAGGTTGCCAATGGCCACGCTGTCCTTGCCGATCGCCTCGCCCCAGTTCTCGAAGACCTCGGTCCCCGAATAGGCCAGCGGCGGATCGGAAGCATTGAGCACCGCGAGTTGGCGATACGCGATGTTTCCGCCGTCCTCGGCGATCATGGCGTCCATCACCGCCTGGGGTGCGGCGCCCTTGGCGAGCAGGTCCAGGCCGAACTTGCCGAGGCCCGGATTGGTCTGGTTCTGGGTGCCGATCACCCCCACCCCTTCGCGCACCCAGACACAGCGCGCGCCGACGCAGATGCTCGATGTGGTGATCGCAATACCGAACTGGCCCGTGCGCCGGCATCGGCCGCTGACGGAAAATGTCATCTCTCTGCTCCCTCTCGCTTCGCTGTCCGCCTGCCAGGCGGCGTCTCGAAGGATGAAATGGCGCGCCCTAAAGTTCGTCGTCCGGTATCACCGCCTCGATGTCGATTTCCATCAGCAGCTCGGGCCGGGCCAAGCCGTTGACGATCAGGCCGGTCGAGCAGGGATGCACGCCCTTCAGCGCCGTGCCGACCGCGCGGTAGACATCGCCGCGATAGGCGCGGTCGGTGATGTAGATCGTCGTCTTGCAGACATGGTCGAGCTTCGAGCCCGCCTCCTCGAGAAGCTGCTTGACGTTCTTCATCGCCTGCTCGGCCTGGGCCCCCGCATCGCCGATGCCGACGAGGTTGCCGTCCAGATCCATGCCCACCTGGCCCCGCAGGAAAACGCGGTTGCCCGCGCGCACGGCCATGGCCAGGTCGTTGTCGAGCCCTTGGCCCTGCCAAGCGTCCTTGGTGTTGAACTTGCGGATGCGCTGATGCGCCATCTCGACCCCCTATCGTTGAGTTTGGCTTCGTTGTGAGCGGCCGGCCTTAGCCGCGGACCTTATCCGAAAGGCCCGCGCATTTCTGCACGAAGTCGAGCGCGTTCTCGAAATCGAAGTTGTTGTAAACCGCGTTGAGATGGGCGAAGGGCGGCGATTGGGCGAACAGCTCGAAGGTCGTTCGGTGCCCGGCATAGTCGCTGTTCAGCAGGTCGCGCCCGAAGGCCAGCAATCTGCGCCGGTCCTCGGCCGTCCAGTTCTCGTTCACGGTATAGAACTTGTCCATCCAAGGCTTGGTCGCCGGCGCCTGGAAAGTCGCGAAATCGGGGGTCACGCAAATCTGCCCGCCGCAGAGTTCGCGCGCGATATGCGCCATGGCCGGATAGTTGCTGATGGCATGGACGCGGCCGGTATAGAGCAACGATTGGTTCGGCATCAGCAGGCCCTTGGGGCTTTCCTCGGCCATCGCGATCGACGCCGTCAGATGAGCGTTTATGCCCTCGCGCCAACCCGCCAGGACGGCCAGCTTTTCGCGCACCGCCGGGTTGTTTTCAAGGCCCGTCTGGCGGCAATTGAACAGGGCCGTGCCGATCATCATGTCGGCCAGATAGAGCACGCGCAGGACGAAGGGATAGGCGCTGTAGCGGTGCAGGGTGCCGCGAATGAACGAGGCCGCCCGCGTGTGGCGGTAGAACAGAACATTCTCCCACGGCACCAGCACGTCGTCGAAGATCAGCAGGGTGTCGACCTCGTCGAAGCGCGTGGTGATCGGGTAGTCCTCGGGCTTCTTGCTGTCGGCGAAGCCGGTCCGGCAGATATGCTTGAGGCCGGGCGCGCCCATGTCGCAGATGAAGCCGAGGGCGTAATCCGACAGCTTGTCGTCGCCCCAATTGGCGATGGTCGGCTTGACGAAAGCCTGGTTGGCGTAGGCCGCCGCCGTCTCGTATTTCGCGCCGCGCACCACGATGCCGGCATCGGTCTCCTTGACCAGATGCAGCAGCATGTCCGGATCCTGGTCCTGGGGCCGCTTGGAGCGATCACCCTTGGGATCGGTATTGGCCGAGACGTGGAAAATATCGCCCTGCACGACCCGTTCGATATGCGCCGCGATATTAGCCGAGAAACGCGGATCGACCTCGTCCAGCACGTCCGAGCCGTCATAGAGCGACCACATCTCGCCCACGGTCTCGTCGCCGATGCGGATGGCGACGCCGCCCATCTCGCGCATCACTGCATCGACCCAGCGGGCCTTGTCGTGCCAGTCCTGCTTTTCGCGCGGCAGCTTGTAGGAGATCGTATTCGATTCGCCCGAGGCCGGATCGGCATAGGCCATGACCTCGCGGTGGGCGTCCTCATGCGCCATGTCGTAGATGCGCGCACGCAGATCGACGATCGGCTTGAAAGCCGGATGACTGGGCACGTCGGCGACGAGTTCGCCGTCGATATAGACCTCGCGCCCGTCTCGAATGGAGTCACGATACTCGTCGCCGGTTCTCAGCATGCCCTCTACCCAATCCGCTTACTTGAAGTGATCCCCGAATCGAACATGGGGAAATAGCAGCCGATACTAGACCGCATCCGCTGCCCAGCCGCACCGCTATCAAGGATGATGTCGTAATTTTCCGTCTTGCAACCGAATGGCGAGGGCAGAGTGGTGCGTCGGATTGGATTTGAAAAATATTATTTTTTTCTCTATTGCATAGATAAATCCTATGGCTTTCACACTTCAACAGCTTCGCTATTTCGTCGCCGCCGCCGAACTCGGCAGCGTGACCGGCGCCGCGCGCGAGTTGAACATCTCGCAGCCTTCGGTCTCGGCCGCGATCCGCAAGCTGGAAGACCAGTTCAGCGCCCAGCTTGTCCTGCGCCATCACGCTCAGGGTATTTCGCTGACCGCCGCCGGGCGGCGCTTCATGTCCCAGGCCCGCAGCCTGATCGCCCAGGCTCAAGCCCTCGAGTCCGATACACGGGGCCTGGGCGGCGATCTCGGCGGCAACCTGGAACTCGGCTGCTATCTCAGCTTCGCCCCCTTCCTTCTGCCCGGCCTGCTGCGCGGCTTCTCTCAGGATCATCCCGACGTGACCGTGAGACTGCGCGAGAACGATCATGAAAGCCTGCGCCGCGAGCTGGAGACGGGCGGGTTGGAAATCGCCCTGCTCTATGACCTGGGCTTCGGCCAGGATCTCACGGTCGAACCGCTGGCGGAGCTATTGCCCTACGCTCTTCTGCCCGCCGACCACCCTCTCGCCCGAACGCCGACCGTGGCCCTGCGCGATCTTGCGCAGGAACCCATGATCCTGCTCGACCTGCCGACGACCCGCGAATATTTCCTGACCCGGTTTCGCGCCCTCGGCCTCGACCCGGTGATCGGCCTCAGGACCACCAGCTACGAAACCATTCGAGGTCTGGTCGCCAATGGGCTCGGATATTCCGTGCTGGTCATGCGGCCCCATGGCGACCGGGCCTATGACGGCAGGCGCCTGGCCTGCCGACCGATCGCCGAACCCGTCCCGCCGACTCGCATCGTCCTGGCGCGCTCCGCCGCCATCCGCCCCAGCCCGGTGGCCGAAGCCTTCGCGGCCCGCGCCCGCGCCTATATTCCCGCCGCCATCGCCGGCACCGCGTCGAAATAGCGATCCGGTCACGTTCGGAAGACCGGCGCGCATGGACTGGCCGAAGCCTCGCGCGCTAGTCTCCGCCCGACATCGAGAGGCAGGGGGCGGACGGTGACGAAGGGCATGATGACCATCGAGGAGCTGCGCGCGGCCGTCGAATCCGGCGAGATCGACACCGTGCTCGTCTGTTTCGTCGACATGCAGGGACGGCTGATCGGCAAGCGCGTGACCGGCTGGTTCTTTCTCGAACACGGCCAGGACGAGCTTCACGCCTGCGACTATCTGCTGACCGTCGATATGGCGATGGAGCCGGTGCCCGGCTACGCCTCGGCCTCCTGGGACAAGGGCTACGGCGATTTCGTCATGCGCCCCGACATGGCCACCCTGCGTCGCGCGCCCTGGC